>BNTU01000040.1 GCA_025996835.1 Bacteroidia bacterium | reverse complement strand
ATTAAAGAATGCTGCCCAAATGACCGCCTGCAAGGGACTTAGGACACGTGTTGTTACCACCGAAGCAATCGAATTTGCCGCATCATGGAAGCCGTTGATAAAATCAAACACAAACGCCAGAACTATAACTGCAATAAGTAAACTCATCTAATTAAAAAAAAAATCGCGCAAAGGTACAATAATTTATTGTCATAGCACGAAAACGACAAACATTTTTTTTCAAAAAAAAAACTCATAACTCATAACTCAAAACTATTTCGTACCTTTGTCGGCTGAGAACTTAAAAATATATGCTCAAAAAGATAATATCGGATAGTAGTATTCAACAGGCTAAAAAACTGATTGACAAGGCGAAACGGGTAACTATTGTAACACACGTTTCGCCCGATGGTGATGCAATCGGCTCATCCTTGGCACTTGGGCACATTCTGAAGCAAATGGGCAAACATGTTGATGTGGTCGTTCCCAACAATTATCCGGGCTTTTTGAAATGGATGGATGGGGTTAAAGAAATTGTGGTGGCGGAATGGAAGGAAGACCTCACCACCTGGCTGATGCACCATACCGATTTGCTGTTTTGCATGGATTTCAACGTCCCGAAGCGCGTGGGTAAGTTAGAGAATTTGGTAGAAACCGTTTCGACTAAAAAAATTATGATTGACCACCACCCGGAGCCGTTAAACTTTTGCAATGTTACTATTTCGCATCCCGAAATGTCGTCCACCAGTGAGTTGCTCTACCGTTTTCTCAACGACATCGGACAACTCAATAAGATTAACAAAAGCAGCGCAGAATGCATCTACGCGGGCATGATGACCGACACAGGGGCGTTCACCTACAACTCCAATTCGCACGAAACCTACCATATTGTTAGCGAACTGCTGAAAAAAGGCATTGATAAAGATGCCATCTACCAGCGGGTTTACAACCATTATTCGGAATTGCGCATCCGCTTGGAGGGCTATGTGCTCTACGAAAAAATGCGCATTTTTGAGGAATACAATGCTGCTTTGATTACGCTTTCGTTTGAGGAACAAAAGCGTTTTCAGTGGAAAAAAGGCGATACGGAGGGTTTTGTCAACATCCCGCTGAGCATCGAAAACATCCGTTTCTCGGTGTTTATCCGCGAGGAAGAAGACATCATCAAACTTTCGCTACGCTCGCAAGGTAGCTTTCCGGCAAACCAATTTGCCGCCGATGTTTTCAACGGTGGAGGGCACCTGAACGCAGCAGGAGGCGAATTTTACGGAAAATTGGAAGATGCAGTCAAGCTGTTTGAAGACGCATTGCCGCGATATAAGGAACAATTGATAATTAAAAATTAAAAATTTATGATGAAAACAACCGGAGAATATATTGAGATGTTGCGCGATTACAAGCAAAAATATGCTTCCGAATACGGAATAGAGCGCATTGGTATTTTTGGGTCGGTTGCCCGTGGCGAACAAACCGAAGATAGCGATGTGGATATTTATTATGAAGGTGCAGAAAAGGGACTGAAATCGTTAGGGATAATAATTGACCTTGAAGACCTCTTGGGTGTAAAGGTTGATGTTGTTCGCCGTCACAATAATTTAAATCCACGCTTTATTGAACATATAATGAAGGAGGTTATTTATGTATGATAAAATATTGGTGCAAAACTCGCTTTTGAATATTGAAAATTCCTTACAAGAACTTCTTGACTGGACTTGTCATATTTCAACAGTGGATGATTTTTTAACTTCATCGCATGGTATGATGTCGTTAAATGCCGCGTGTATGAAACTCTTTGCGGTGGGCGAAGAAGTAAAAAATATTGATAAGCGCACCGAAAAGACCTTGTTAGCATTGTATCCTTCGATTGAATGGCGTGAGGTGATGAAAATGCGTGATGTGATAGCGCATCATTATTTTGATATTGATGCCGAAAAAATATTTACGATTCTTCGCGTGGATGTGCCGCCGCTTTTGTCAATGGTTAAACAAATTCAGAAAGATTTATTAAAAGATAAACAATGAAAAAAACATTTATATATACGTTTTCGCTGATTGCAACTGCCTTTGCAACAGTGGCTTGCGACAGTTCAAAGACTTTGCAGGAATATATTGAGGAAGAGCGCAATGCTATCAATCGGTATATTAGTATGCAGAATATTACGGTGCTGACAACCTATCCTGCCGAAGACCTTGTTGAGACGGTCTTTGCTGATACCACGGCTTTTTTTAGGACATCAGACGGGCTTTATTTCCGTGTAAACAAGCAGGGCAACGGCACAAAAGTGACCTACATGAAAGAGGTGATTATGCGCTTTGATTATCTCTATTATGTCAAGTCGTTTGTGTCCTCAGAGGGTGCTGACACTATTTCGGGGCAGTATTTCACTAATTATTACTATCCGATGGAATTTCGTTATGGCAATGCTTACAGTTACGCCAAAAACAGTTACGATTTGTCGTGCAATGGCTGGGCAGTGCCGCTGAGTTATGTGACTGAGGGGGCTGTTATTGACATTATTATCCCTTCGTCGTTGGGAACGAGTTCGGACAACAGTGCTTTTAATGCGGTGTTTTACAAAAATTTGCAATATTCTAAATTCTACTAAATATATATATGTCTCTAATAAAATCTATCTCCGGCATACGCGGAACCATCGGCGGACAAGCCGGTGAGGGACTTTCTCCGCTCGATATTGTGAAATTCACGGCGGCTTATGCCACGCTGATTAAGAAAGCCGACCCGACGGCTCGCACGATTGTGGTGGGCAGAGATGCCCGCATTTCGGGCGAAATGGTGCGCAACATGGTGGTGGGCACTCTCATGGGCATGGGGCTGGATGTGGTGGACATCGGCTTGGCAACCACCCCAACGACCGAATTGGCAGTTACGATGGAGCACGCAGCAGGCGGCATCATCCTCACCGCTTCGCACAACCCCAAACAGTGGAACGCCCTGAAACTGCTCAACGCCAAAGGCGAATTTCTCAACGCCGCCGAAGGCAACAAAATCCTGCAAATAGCTGAAAGCGAGTCGTTTACTTTCGCCGAAGTAGATAAATTAGGCAAAGTGAAAACGGACAATACTTATACACGAAGGCATATCGACCATGTGTTAGAGTTGAAATTAGTGGACGCGGAAGCCATCAAAAAAGCCGATTTCACGGTGGCAATCGACACGGTCAATTCCGTTGGCGGCATCGTGCTGCCCGAACTGCTGCACGCACTGGGGGTGAGCAAAATCATCGAACTGAACACCGACCCCACAGGCGTTTTCGCCCACAATCCGGAACCACTACCGCAACATTTGACGGACATTGCCAACCTCATCAAAAACAAAAAAGCCGATGTGGGCTTTGTCGTTGACCCCGATGTAGACCGTTTGGCGATTATCACGGAAAAAGGCGAAATGTTTGGCGAAGAATATACACTCGTGTCTGTCGCGGATTATGTGCTGTCGCACACGCCGGGCAACACGGTTTCCAATATGAGTTCGACACGTGCTCTGCGCGACATTACCGAACGACACGGAGGAAAATACACCGCCTCAGCCGTTGGCGAAGTCAATGTGGTGAAGCAAATGAAGGACTCAAAAGCCGTCATCGGCGGTGAAGGCAACGGCGGCATCATCTATCCGGCTTCGCACTACGGTCGCGATGCGCTGGTAGGTATCGGCTTGTTTCTCACTCACTTGGCGAAATTCGGCAAGTCGGTGAGTGCACTTCGCGCCACTTACCCCAACTATTTCATGGCAAAGGAACGCTTGGATTTAAGCCCGACAACGGATGTGGATGCACTGCTCGCATCGGTCAAAAAGAAATACAAGGATTATCCGGTGAATGACATCGACGGCGTGAAAGTAGATTTCCCCGACCGCTGGGTGCATTTTCGCAAGTCAAATACTGAGCCAATCGTCCGCATCTACACCGAAGCCCCCACGCAGGCGGAGGCAGAAGAGTTGGCGAAGTCGGTGATGAAGGTTGTGGAGGTCCATTAATAGTTGCTAATCCGTGAAAATCGAATAATTATGAATTCAAAAGAACGTAGTTTATTTCTTACTTATGCCTTCATAGACTTGGCTCTGTTGAACTTGTCTATGTTTGTGGCATACTATTTTGATTTTGGTGTCATTCGGAGCAGTCAGCACCCTATCATATACTATTTGGTGCAGAATAATCTGGCTTGGATATTAACCTACTTTTTACTTTCTTCATCATCCAGTGTCCTCTATCTGAGGCACCCCTATCAACACCATGTGCTGAAAATATTCAGGCGGGTTGCTTATTTTTTCTTTCTTTTGATGGGTTTGACGTTCTTTTTCATGAGCGGACTTGTGGCACGACAGTATATAGCACTGACCTCGGTGATGTTTTTTGTTTTGGAATTGGTGGCTTACTGGGTGATTTACATTGTTATGCACAGCCGCCGCAAGCGAGGATTTTCCACTAAAAAGATGCTGTTTATTGGTTATACCGATACTTCGGTGCAATTACGGACACTCATCGAAACCAATCCCATGATGGGTTACAAATTTGTCGGCTATGTGAAATACGATGCGCGAAATATGGATGAGATACCGGCAGCAGACCGCCCGTTTATATTGGGCAACACTTCCGAATTGGAACAAATCATCAAAGATAACGGCATAGATACTGCTTTTTCCGTCTCTTCTTCTCATCAGACTAAAGCCGGCGCAAACGCCCACTTGGCTATCTGCAACCGCACCGGAATACGGCTTTATATAGTTGCAGAAGATAAACGCTGGTTAGATAAAAACGAGGACATTGAAACATTAGGTGAGTTTTATATACTCAATCCGCAGCGGATTCCGCTGGATGACTTAGCCAAGCGGTGGGGAAAACGGGCGTTTGATGTGTTCTTTTCCTCTCTCGTTTTGTTGTTGTTTTGCTGGAATGTGCTCCCCATTATTATACTCATCATCAAATGGACGTCCAAAGGTCCGGTATTTTTTGTTCAAAATCGGACGGGACTGAATAGCGTAACATTCCCGTGCTATAAATTTCGGAGTATGCGGGTCAATAAAGACAGCGACAAACGACAGGCAACTGCCGATGACGACCGTATCACGCCGTTTGGACGGTTTATGCGCAAGTGGAATGTCGATGAACTGCCCCAGTTTTTCAACGTGCTTTGCGGACAGATGTCGGTGGTTGGTCCCCGTCCCCACATGCTGAAACACACAGAGCAATATTCGGAGTTAGTCCGTCATTACATGGTCAGGCACTATGTCAAACCCGGCATCACCGGCTGGGCACAAGTAAGCGGTCTGCGAGGCGAAACCGACGAACTGTGGAAAATGGAACAGCGCGTGAAATACGACATGGACTACATCGAAAACTGGACATTCACATGGGATTTGAAAATCATCTGGCTGACCATTTTTGGGCATGAATCAAAAAAGAATGCGGGGTAAAACTTAAAGCAAAGAACAGCCCCCAACCGCCCTATCGGGTGGTTGGGGGCTTCCGCCTTTCGGCTGCAAACCTAACTAAATCTTCCGGGGTTTGTCTAATGTTCCACCATTGAGGCGTATCCGGCTACCATCGCAAGTGATTGGCAGAGTTACTTCCGCACTGTGGAAGTCGTTGTCGGTAAGAAAAAAAGTGCTCGTTGTCGGACACGGTGGCATAACCGGCACTGATTATATTTTTGCTCTGAGCCGCGGCATCAGACCAACGAGCAGACTTTTTTCTCTTTCATAACTTCTATTTTTTTTTTGTTGCAAAGGTACATCCGCAACAAACCCAAAAGCAAGCAATCTAACAATAATCTAAATAAAATCTAAGTTCTAAAAACCCCTAATATCTTTGTTACTAAACTATTGAGTGTAAATTGGGAACTAAAAAATCTAAATAAAATCAAACTAACAAGGAGGTATATTTTGAAGAAATAGAAGACCATGTTGCGCAGCCAATAAAAACTCATAACTCAAACTCATAACTCATAACTCATAACTCATAATTATTTCTTACCTTTGCACGGTTTCTCATCACAATATAGAAACAAATTAGCAACAATATAAAAAGATATAAACGTATGAAACAGTTATTTTTTATTTCAGCGATTACTTGCCTCACTTTGGCTTCGTGCGGCGGCAAGAGCGATTCAGGCAAAGAAGTGGCTCTTGACCCGGACCTGAAAAAAGAACATCTTAACGGCAATGTGGAGTCGGTCAGGCAACGTGTTTATTGGTGTCTCGAAAAGTTTGGGCGATTGGAGAAAGGCAAACGCCAAAATCTCTCCGGTTCCGACTACCTGAAAGTGTTTGACAAAGACGGTTTTTTGACCGAAGAAACGCACTACAACGCCACAGACGAAGTGGTAAGCGTTCGGCGAATTACCTACACAGCAGCGCACCAACCGCTTTCCGAAACAATCTACAAAGGAACTAATCTCGATGAAACCATTGCCTACACCTACGACATCAACAATGTGCTGACTCAAAAAGACAAATTCGACAAAGACGGCAACATCAGCGAGAGCACGCGCTACACCTATTTTCCCGATGGTCGGGTGATGGACGAAGATTTATACAACAAAGCAGGCAGCCTGACCCGAAAATATGTGCACATATATAATGAAGCACATCTAAGAGAACGTGCTAAATACTGGGGCGGCGGCTCGTTGGCGCAAAAAGAGTATTACGAATACGATGCCAACAACTTTTTATCGGCGGTGTATTCCGAAAAATACACTAACAAGGTTGCTACACCCGAAAAACGAGTGGAGTACAGCGATTACAACACGTTTGGCGATTATAGCCTGCGATTGGAATACGATGAAGAGGGACAATTAGTGGCGAAGAAAAATTACAAATACGATGCGCAGGGCAATTTGACAGAATATATACCCACATCAATCACCCGCAAAGTCAATGCAGCCGCTGAACCCGATGCAACCGCTGAACCCGATGTCGCGATTGAAGCCGATGACACTATTGAATCCGATGACGAAACCTATAGCCCCATCGAAGAAATCTGGGTGCAGCAAGTAGGCGGCACCTACACCTACGAATACGACACCAACAATAATTGGGTAACAAAAATCACCTATAAAATTGACGAAAATTCAAATAGCACGCGGCAATTTTATTATGAGCGGGTCATAAGTTATAGATAAGCAAAGTTCAGAATATGTTGATTACCATCAAATACGTGTCATTTACCCATATCAAACATTATAGAGCCAAATTTTTTTGTACCTTTGCCGCCGTTTTTAATACAAATTCTGATGAAGAAATTTAGTGGTGTTTTTGGGTTTTTGCTCTGTTCTGCGGCTGTTTTTGGGCAAACAGCTAATCTTTCCGGTACAATTTTGGATAAGGCTGATGATGCGCCGATTGTTGCGGGCAGTGTGTCGTTGCTCAACGCGAAAAGTGGGGCGCAGGTTGCCGCTGTGGTCAGTAATGCGACCGGTGCTTTTACGCTAAGGAACGTTGCCACAGGCAGTTATACCTTGCAAATTACCTATTTGGGCTATGATACGCTCTCGCAGGCGGTTAATCTGACTGCCGACCGCAATCTGGGTAAGTTGTATCTCAACGAAGATGACAAAATGCTGAGCGAGGTGGTGGTGCAGGGCAAACGTCCCGACATGATTGTGAAAGGCGACACCATCGAGTTTGATGCTGCCGGTTACAAGGTGGCGGAGAACGCGGTGGTCGAGGATTTGCTGAAAAAACTCCCCGGCGTGGAGGTCGATAAAGACGGCAAAATCACCGTCAACGGCAAGGAAGTAAAGAAATTCAGGGTCGACAACAAAGATTTTTTCAGCGACGACCCGCAGGTGGCATCCAAAAACCTGCCGGCGGAGATGATTGAAAAGTTGCAAGTGCTCGACCAGCGGTCAGAAATGGCGCGCCTGACAGGATTTGACGACGGCGAAGAAGAAACCATCATCAACCTGACCATTCGCCCCGGAATGAAAAAAGGCACAATGGGCAATGTGCTGCTCGGCGGCGGACATGACAGGGCAGAGCCGGACGATTTTCGCTACCAAGGCGGCGCATTCGTCAATCACATGCAGAACAGCGACCGCGCCACCCTGATTTTGGGTGCCAACAACAACAACAATATGGGTGCTGCCGACTTGGGTGCCAACCAATTTGGCGGGATGCGCATGCGGCGAGGCGGTGGCGGCATCGTAGAGTCGCAAAATGCCAGCTTCAACATCAACAAAGAATTTTCAAAAAAACTCAATATGAACGCCGATGTGCGCTTCAATAACTCCGACAACAATTCGCGCAGCAGCGTGGAACAAAGCACGATTGCACAAACTCAGTCGCAACTCGACAGGACAACCACAACCAACCTCTATCAGTCGAAAAACGTGTCTGCCAACATGAATATCGAATGGAAACCCGACACACTGAACGAATTGAAATTTCGCCCCAATTTTCGTTACAACACGAGCAACAGCCATGAAGTGGAACTGTCGAATCGGTTTTATTTGGGTACCGTTTTGGATAGCATATTTAGTTCCGGTAATGAATCATGGAACGTCGGCTCCGGCTTCAGTTTTGGCGGACAATTAGACTATGCCCACCGGTTTGCAAACAAACGCGGACGGGTGTTAAGTTTCAGTCTATCAGGCAATTACAATAGCAATGATTCCCAAGAAAAAAGCCTCTGGAACAGGCAAGATTATTACGAAAACGTGCGTACCTCTAAGGAAGAACGCGACCAGCGTGATGAAAACGACAACCTGTCCGACAATTACCGGATAAGCGTTTCGTATGTAGAGCCAATTGGACGCAGCAATTTTATCCAACTTTCGTATCGCATTTCGCAGGCTGAAACAGAAGATATTAATAGCACCTATTATATTGATGCGTTGAATGCCGCCGACTTGATAGATTCGCTAAGCCGCAGTACCAAACGCCTGTCAACCAATCAGCGGTTGGGGCTGAGTTTCAAGGCGGTACGTGAAAAATACAACTGGACGCTGGGATTTAATGTTGACCCCACAAACTCGGAAAACAGGACTTATCAGCCATCGCCCGGGCAATTTTCTTCTGTCACAATACCTGCTGCTGATTTCGCCGGTCGCTTGCCGAATATGATAGGCGATTCGTTGCTGCCTCCTATCATTCAGGATGTGATTAATTTTTCGCCGACTGTCAATTTCAGGTATAATTTTGCACAGCGCACGACGTTGGAATTTCGCTACGAAGGCGAAACTAATCAGCCGTCTGCCACGCAGTTGCGCAATTATGTGGACAAAAGCCGCCCAACCAACTGGACAAAAGGAAATCCCAACCTGAAGCCCGGATACACCAACGACATCCGCCTGCAATTCAACAAATATGTGCCGGAAACGCAATTGGCATACCGCATTAGCCTGAATGGTGGATTTTCACTCAACGACATCACATCCGTCACAGAGATGCTTGACGGTGGCGTGCGCCAAACGACCTACGAAAACATCAACGGCAACTGGAACACCACCTTGCGCGGGATGTTCAACACACCATTTCGCAACAAAAAGTTTTCCGTCAGCGATTTTTTTAACGCCTCGATGCGCGAAACCAACTCGTTTGTAACATTGGATGGTGTTGCCGCCCAAAACCGGATGACCAACCTGTCGCTAAGCAACAATGCCTCGTTTAACTACCGCTCCGAACTGTTCGACATGGGCATCAACGCTTCCATCCGCTACAACGACATCTCCTATTCGGCGCGCCCAACAAGCAATCAGGAGACCTACGATTTCGGCGGCGGCTACAACACCACCTGGTATTTGCCCTACAAATGGACGTTCAGCACCGACATTTCGTTCACCAATCGGCGAGGCTATGCCGAGGGCTACAACATCTCCGAAACGATGTGGAACGCCTACGTGATGAAGCAAATTTTCAACAAAAGCATCGGCACAGGCTCCCTGAAACTGCAAATCTACGACATCCTGCAAGACCGCAACAGCGTGTCGGCAGCAGCCACCACCAACGGATTTCGCACGACAGAAACGACCGTCATTCCCAGCTATTTTGTGTGCAGTTTCATCTACAAATTCACGATGTTTCCGACATCCGGTGCAGCCAAAGCCAGCGACTTTGAAAACGGCGGTCGCAGCGGTCGTGGTGGACGCGGCGGCGAGGGCGGACCGCCTCCGGGTGGCGACGGCGGCGGCGGGCGACCAATGTTTTGAGGCAATAAAACCCTGCCTTTTGCGTTTATATCACCGTTATGAGGACGAAATGGATATGGCTGTTCGGTGGTGTTTTTGTGCTGACCAATCTTTGGGCGCAGAAGCAGTTGCCGCGCAATCAACCATACGGCGACCTGAAACTGTATCATTTTGGCATCTCCATCGGGATGAATGTGCAGGATGTGCAGTTGGTTAATAGCGGTGTTGCAACTGACGGCGAAACCTGGTTTGCCACTATCCCCGACTACTCGCCCGGATTTAGCGTGGGCTTGCTGGCTGACTTGTATTTGAACCCTATTTTCAATTTGCGCTTTTCGCCTTCTTTGAATTTTGGCGACAAACAGTTTGTGTTTATTGAGCAAAACACCCAAGAAACTTATACAACAGCTGTGCGGTCGAATTACCTGTATTTTCCGTTGGACTTAAAAATTCGCACGTTGCGACTGAACAATTATCGTCCCTATATCTTCACCGGCGTGTATGGGGCGGTGGATTTAGGGCGAAAAACGGATGAGGCTATTTATATGCAACCGATGGATTTCGGGATTTCCGTAGGCTTGGGGTGCGATTATTACCTGCCGATTATCAAGGTGTGTCCCGAACTCCGTTTCAGTTTTGGGCTGAAAGACATGATTGACCATAAGCGCACCGACCTGACTGCCGAGAATTTGCGCAAATACACCACAGCTGTTTCAGAGGGCAAAACGCGCATGATTTCGCTGGTTTTTCATTTTGAATAAGAACGCGAGAAGATGAAATCGGAGAAAACACTCACGGACGAACAACTCGGCACAATTGCTTTTCGCTACAACCCCCGCGCCCGCAAATATATCATCCGCATCAAGCCGGATAAAGTGGCTGTGACAGTGCCACGGGGCGGAAGTTTTGCATACGCCGAGTCGTTTTTCAAAAAAAACAGGGAGGGTGTAATCAAAGTGAGCGAAAAAGTGAAAGCGCGCGAAACAGCCCGAAAAGAATCCTCAACAGCGGCTGTTAATCGACCATCCGACAGTCAGTTAGCATCGCAGGCAAAATTGCTGCTGCCCCCACGATTAGCCGAGTTGGCACGCGAATGCGGCTTTTCATACACGAAAGTTCAAACGCGGAAGAGCAAAACCCGCTGGGGGTCGTGCTCCTCAAAAAAAACCATCAGTTTGTCGTTCTATCTGTTGCTACTGCCGCCGCATTTGATTGATTATGTGCTGCTTCACGAACTCTGCCACACCGTCCACATGAATCACAGCCCCGCCTTTTGGGCACTGCTCGACCAACACACCGGAGGAAAATCCAAATTGTTAAGAAAAGAATTGCAAGCCTACCACATCCCCGGTTAACAATTTTTTTTATGCGGAAAGCGAGGGATTCGAACCCCCGGTACAGTCACCCGTACACCGCATTTCGAGTGCGGCCCATTCGACCACTCTGGCAGCTTTCCGAATGTTGAATTGCGCTGCAAAAGTACACTTTTTTTTTTGAAAAAACAGATTGCTGCCCACAATTTTTTTTAATGACTATCCGCAAACATACCACCGTATATGGTATTTCCATAACACATTTTTACTAATTTAATAATATTTAACACTGTTATTAACATAGTTTAACACAAAAATGGTCAAAAGCATGAAGATTGCTTAAAAGAAAACCTTACCTTTGCGCCCGAATTTGCGCTAAGTAATGAATAGGCAAATGTCGACCGGTATCGGCTCGAGTGAATGAGCAGATAAGGGAGTGATTAACAGTTTAGATTATAGGAGATTATGATGACATGACAGGGTAATACGCACATTTTGAATCGGAAAAAGCGTTAGCTTATATTCTGGGCTTTCTGAAAACTCAACACTTTCAACAGCCAACCAGGAGTATCGCGATGACGTTCACGCCGTCCGGCGTGGGCATTACACATAAATATTTGGTTGGTTAGGTAGTTGAGGCCTCAGAAAGCGAGATAACATTAGTTTTGTCTGCGCTTTTTTTATGCTGCGTATGTGAAGAAGGACAACAGTTGCCCAACAACGGATTAAAAGGGGGCAAGACACCTACGAAGCCTTTTAGAGTAGGAACTATTTTAATAATTTAATCGTCCGTATAAGGAACGGACGTAAAAACATTTCAAAATGAAAAAGATTTTTTTATCGTTACTGCTTATTGCAGTATGTGGAGTGAGCGTTAGTGCTCAAAAGGGAGAGAAAGCCGCTGGCTTAAACTTAGGGTATGATGTTGATGGATCGGCATTTGCTGTTGGTGCTAAATTTAATTATGGGATTACCGACCACCTCAGAGTGTCGCCATCCTTCAATTACTTTTTAGGCGACATTAGCAGTTGGGAAATCAATGCCGATGTTCATTACTTGTTTAATGTTTCAGACAACTTCAAAGTGTATCCTTTGGTTGGAGTAACTTATGCATCAATGTCTATGTCATCATCCGAAGGAGGTATGAGTGTGAGCATGAGCGCGTCCGAGATTGGCTTTAATCTTGGTGCAGGTTTAGGTTATGACTTAACCGACCGCATTGCTCTCGGATTAGAAGCGAAATATCGTGTTGCTTTTCAAGGCAGTGTTATTCCCGCCATTAGTCTAACTTATAAATTTTAAAAATTTTAAAAGATGAAAAAGATTAAAAATGTATTTTTGCTGGCAGCAATGGCTGTTTCAGCAGTGTGTATTACCTCTTGCGGTGATGATGATAAAGACAACACACCGGAAACAGAGGAAAACGGCGGTAACAACAATGGAGAGAACAACAATGGGGGCACCACTACGCCTGGTATTGTCTTTGATGGCAACAAACTTACAGTAACCCTCAGCAGTGGTCCTGCAAATACTGCTGTTGATGCTGTGAAATTGACAGCGTATGATGCGAACAGTGATGAGGTAACAGTTGCCGAAGGAGTGTACAAAGATAAGGTCTTTACACTCACTTTCGGTGCGGTTCCTGATGGTTGTTTAAAACGGAATGGTTTTATTCACGGATCAGACGAAGACAGGTCAAGCTATACCGGGGCAACGGGAAACGTGTTAAGTGACAAAACGGTAAAATCCTTACTGTTTCTTCGAGGAGTTGATGCCTACCGAGGGGAAACAGCCGCTGGACGGTTTGACCTCGAGTTTACTGGTACAACTAGTGACTTACTTGCAATCATCTATGTTGATAAACCTGCTGTGTTGAATGGGACGTTGACTAATTTTGGGGGTGTAGCGACTAGTACCTACACTTTCACAAACATAGCCTTGACACAAGGATGGAATGTGTTCTACGGCAAAAACAGCGGTGGAAGTTACACAGCAACCACCTCAAGCGAAGGTTTGGAATTGGTTTACAAACAGTAAATTCTGTTCATAATTAACCCGGAAGCCCCTGACTACATTGGGTGGTCGGGGGTTTCATTGTATGTTGTAATCTGTTGGATGTTATGCAGTTATGAGTTTTAGTGGTATGATTGCGGATAGTCATTATTTTTTTTAATTAATCAATATCTGAATACCATATACAGGGTCAACCGGGTGCACGACAAATTTCCCTTTTTTACTTGATAGCCCGTAGGGCTTTCATATCAATAGAAAACAGACACCCTATCCAACCCCTTTTCTATTGATATGAAAGCCCTACGGGCTACAAAAGCCATATATTCCCGTGTACAATTCCGAAAGGGAAATTTGTCGTGCACCCACAAATTCAACTCATAACTCATAACTCATAACTATTTCGTACCTTTGCCCCGCCTAAGCAAAAAAAATATGGAAAACTTGAAACATGAGTGTGGTATTGCGATGGTTCGCCTCTTGAAACCTGTCGAATACTATGTCGCGCAGTATGGCACATGGCAATATGGGCTGAGCAAACTCTACCTTTTGATGGAAAAGCAACACAATCGCGGGCAGGAAGGTGCCGGAATAGGTTGTGTGAGCCTCAACGCGCGTCCGGGCACCGATTATATTTACCGCGAACGTGCTTTGGGCAGCGGTGCCATTCAGGAAATTTTTGAAAAAGCGCACCACGAAATCAACCAAATGCGACCGGAAACACCGCTGAATGAGATGCCCTTTTGCGGCGAAGCCTACGTGGGGCATTTGCGCTACAGCACTACGGGGCGGTCGGGGATGTCATACGTGCAGCCGTTTTTGCGGCGCAACAATTGGCGGTCGCGCAGTCTGCTACTCTTCGGCAATTTCAACCTCACCAATGTGGATGAAATTTTCAAGCAACTGCTCAACGAGGGGCAACATCCGCGCCTCTATTCCGACACGCTGATGATGCTCGAAATGATGGGCAACCACCTCGACCGTGAGGTGCAATTTCAGTTTGAAAAGCATCACAAAAAAGCCGGTGACGGCGAAGAACTCAACCGGATGATTGCCGAAACGGTCGATTTGGCAGTCGTTTTGAAACGCTCCACAAAGACTTGGGACGGCGGGTTTGTCATCTGCGGCGCAACGGGCAACGCGGATATGTTTGCTTTTCGCGACCCGCAAGGCATCCGCCCCGCATTTTATTATTACGATGACGAAATAGCGGTGGTAGCATCCGAACGACCTGTTATACAGACGGTTATGAATCTAAAAATTGAGCAGGTGCACGAACTCTTGCCCGGTCAGGCTCTCATCGTGAAGCAAGATAACACGGTTTCGCTGACGCAAATTCAGAAGCCTCGCAATGTGAAACCATGCTCGTTTGAGCGCATCTATTTCTCGCGTGGCTCCGACCGGGACATCTATCAAGAGCGAAAAATGCTTGGGCGACTACTTCTCAACCCCATTTTGAAAGCCATCGACAATGATTTGGAAAATACCGTTTTCTCGTTCATCCCCAACACGGCAGAAGTAGCGTTCTACGGTATGATGGAGGGTTTTGAAAAGTACCTCAATGAGCAAAAAATCGCAAGCATTAAGAAAAACAGAAGCAAACTGACGGACGAAGACCTCAACCGCATCCTGTCGATGAAAGTGCGGCAGGAAAAAGTGGCGTTGAAAGACATCAAACTGCGGACGTTCATCGCCGAGGGTGCCAGCCGCGACGAACTCGCCTCGCACGTTTACGACATCACCTACGGCTCCATTCGCGCCGGACAGGACAATCTGGTGGTGATTGACGACAGCATTGTGCGCGGCACAACGCTCCTGCAAAGCATCATCAAAATATTAGACCGCTTGGAGCCGAAGAAAATCGTCATCGTGTCGTCGGCTCCGCAAATTCGCTACCCCGACTGCTACGGCATCGACATGAACCACATGGACGAGTTCGTAGCCTTCCGCGCCGCCATCGCCCTGCTGCAAGAGCGTGGTTTGCAGCACGTTATCGAAGAAACGTACCAAAAATGCAAGGCACAGGAAAACCTGCCCAAAGAGAAGTTCGTAAACCATGTGAAAGACATCTACAAGCCTTTCACCCCCGAAGAAATAGCCGCCAAAACAGCCCAAATTCTCACCCCGGCAGGCACAAAAGCCAAAGTAGAAATAGTCTATCAATCGCTCGAAGGGCTGCACGAAGCCTGCCCCAAGCACAAGGGCGACTGGTATTTCTCAGGCAACTACCCCACACCCGGCGGCACACGCACGGTAGTCCGTTCGTTTATCAAATATTATGAGGGGATTAGGTCGCGGGATTAAGTAATAAAAAATGCCTACTTTTGCACCCTGAATAATGAATATGACAATGAAAAGAACACGTGTGCGTTTTGCACCCAGCCCCACAGGACCGCTCCACATTGGCGGTGTGCGGACGGCTTTGTATAATTATTTGTTCGCGAAAAAGCAGGAGGGTGATTTTATCCTACGCATTGAAGACACTGATTCTCAACGATTTGTACCCGGAGCGGAAGACTATATCATTGAGGTTTTTTCGTGGCTTGGGCTGAGTTTCGACGAGGGTCCGCATGTGGGCGGCAAGTATGCTCCCTATCGGCAGTCGGAGCGCAAGGAGATTTACAAGCAGTATGTTGAGCAACTGTTGAAAGCCGGCAAAGCCTACATCGCTTTCGACACGCCGGCGCAGTTGGAGGCTAAGCGCACAGAAGTTGCTAATTTTCAATACGATGCATCCACCCGCGAGACGATGACCAACTCATTGACGCTCCCCGAAGCGGATGTGCAACAGCGCATTGCGAGCGGCGAGCAATACGTGGTGCGCATCAAAATAGAGCCGAATCAGACCATTGTGGTCAATGATTTAATTCGCGGACAGGTAACGGTCAATTCGTCCGTGCTGGACGATAAAGTGCTCTACAAATCGGCGGACGAACTGCCGACTTACCACCTCGCCAACATCGTAGATGACCATTTGATGGAGATTACACACGTCATTCGCGGCGAAGAATGGTTGCCCTCCGCACCACTCCACGTCACGCTCTACAACTATTTTGGCTGGACAGACACGATGCCGCAATTCGCTCATCTGCCGCTACTTCTGAAGCCCGAAGGCAACGGCAAACTCAGCAAGCGCGACGGCGACAGGCTGGGATTTCCCGTTTTCCCCCTGCAATGGGCAGACCCTGTAACAGGCGAAATTTCATCGGGCTATCGCGAAAAAGGCTACTTGCCCGAAGCGATGCTCAATTTTCTGTCGCTCTTGGGCTGGAATCCGGGCAACGACCAGGAAATTCTATCGTTAGAAGACGCCATCAACCTCTTTTCGCTCGAAAAATGCAGCAAAAGCGGTGCCAAATTCGACTACAAAAAAGGCGAATGGTTCAACCACCAATACATCCAGCAAAAATCCAATGAAGAATTGGCGGAAATGTTCCTAAACCGTCATTGCGGGCTTGACCCGCAACCCCGCAATGACAAGGACAAACTTGTTAAAGTTGTCGGTTTAGTAAAAGACCGCATCACCTACCTCAGCGACCTCTGGGAGCAGGCATCATTTTTCTTCATTGCACCCACCACTTACGACGAAAAGACGGTGCAGAAACGCTGGAAGCCCGAATCACCGGAGCAATTAACTGAACTAATCGGCATTTTGCAAGGCATAGACGATTTTTCGGCACAAAACACAGAACAAGTTGTGATGCAGTGGATTACAAGCAAAGAATACCACCTCGGCAACATCATGAATGCCTTTCGCTTGGCATTGGTGGGCGAATCGAAGGGTCCGCACCTGTTCGACATCACAGAAATTATTGGAAAAGAGGAAACAGTTGCACGACTCGAACGCGCAATCAAAATTTTGAATATAAAATGAAGACAATCAGCCAAATACAGGACGCCATCATCACCGAATTTTCGGCGTTTGACGACTGGATGGATAAATATTCGCTGTTGATTGAGATGGGCAACGAACTGCCGCCGTTGGATGCCGCCTGCAAAACGCCGAGCAACCTGATTGAGGGCTGCCAGAGCCGCGTGTGGCTACAAGCCGACTATGTGGACGGCAAGGTGATTTTTCACGCGGAGAGCGATGCTGTGATTGTGAAAGGCATCGTGTCGCTACTGATTCGCGTGCTTTCCGACCATACGCCCGACGAAATTCTGGATGCCGACCTCCATTTTATTGAGGCAATCGGACTGAAAGAGCACCTCTCGCCCACCCGTTCCAACGGCTTAGTGTCGATGCTCAAGCAGATGAAACTCTACGCCTTAGCCCTTAAAAGCAAATCACCCAATTAGTTATGCGCAAACTGCACATCACCGAACTCAATCGCATCACGCCGGAGGCATTTAAGCAGGCGGAGAAAATACCGCTGGTGGTGGTGCTGGACAATGTGCGCAGCCTCCACAATGTGGGGTCGGTGTTTCGCACGTCCGATGCATTTCGGGTGGCGGCAGTGTATCTGTGCGGCATCACGGCAACACCTCCGCAGGCTGAAATTCACAAGACGGCACTTGGCGCGGAGGATTCGGTTGATTGGAAGTATTTTGAGAGCACGTTGGAGGCTGTGCGTGAACTCAAAGCGGCGGGTTTTCATGTTGCAGCGGTGGAGCAGGCGGAGAATAGCATCCCCCTACACCGTCAAGTATGCAATGACAAAAAAATTGCCATCGTGCTTGGCAATGAGGTGCACGGCGTTGACCAAGCCGTGATGGATATTTGCGACTCCTGCATCGAAATTCCCCAATTTGGCACCAAACACTCCCTGAATGTGTCGGTAACTGCCGGCATAGTGATTTGGGAACTTTTTCAAAAAAAGTCGCAGTTATCTCACCCCAGCGCAATTTGCTGCAATTCCCAATAAACATCCTGCATGGCAACCATATCTTTTGCACGTTGGACATAGACATCTCGCTCAATACCGTTGATGCCGGGAGTCCTGAGGGAGTTGCGCAGGCGGGCAGTGGCGGCAAGACAGGCGATGTGAAACGCATCTTTGGGCATCCCCTTGTGGCGATATTTTGGATTGCGAGGATAAGATTTTTCGACCCCTTTATAAATTACGGCATCTTGTACCACCTCGTAAGCGCGGAGAGCATCGTTAAATGATTCGATGCCCGCCGTCATGCTGGCAATTACATCTGTTTCAACAGCATCGCAACACTGCAGCTCCTCTGTCAAATACGCATGTTCCGCAACGATGACAGACATAACATCAGTGGCAACGTTGGCATGCACCTCTTGAAAAATAGAGAGTGCTTTCAACAGACCTTTCTTAAGAAAAAGACGCCCCTCAATTTCACCTCCCTCCGTAACAAGCCCTTTGCGCCCGAGGTAGATGTTATACATACATGAGGCTATCCTAGGTCCTAAGCCAATCTTTTCCATATTCTTCCTCCGCTTCTGAAAGGTCATACCCCATTTGTAGCAAGGCTTCTACGCCCAGCATCTCTTTGCACCATTTTGCCACATGAGGGACTAACGGGATTTGTTTCCAAACCCTCTCTGCTTCCTCCAGATGCCCTGCATCTTCCAGTGCAAAACTTCTCATCCCAATAGCCATTTTTTCTTTTAATGTCATTGTTGCCATATATTTTTTATTTAAATTTTTCGCAAAGATACGGCTAATTTTTGGATTGGCAAGTAGAATAACACTGAATTTTGATGCGGTTGCACTGATAATCCTCACTCACACAACAATTTGCTCAAAAGCCCGTTAATATAGTCTATGTATCGCTATTTTTTTGCATTAGTGTGTGTTATGGGTGTGCTGTCGCTGGTTTCTTGCAAAACAGCGACTATGAAGGCTGCGCTCGAATATGAGGCGCGAGGTGAATATTATCAGGCTGCCGAAACGTTCCGAAAGGTATATAGCAAAACTTCGCCCAAAAAAACGGCATTGCGCGGACAAATTGCTTACCATCAGGCCGAAATGTACCGCAAATTGAACAATACATCCCGCGCTTTGATTGGCTACAACAATGCCATTCGCTATAAATATGCCGACACTGCCGCCATTTTGCGACAGGCACAGATGTTCCACCAGCAGGGCAAATACGCCGAAGCAATCAAGCGTTACAATGACTATTTGAAACTCTCGTCCGACAGCAATAGGGTGGGTAGAAACGGCATTGCAGGCTGTGAATTGGCATTGGAGTGGAAAAAAGCACCCGCGCACTATGTGGTGAAAAAGATGGATAAATGGGCAGGGCGAGACGGGGAATTTTCGCCAATGTTCTTGGGCACCGACCAACTCTACATCACCGCCTCGCGCAAGGTAAAGGGGGCGACCGAAGTGGTGAAAAACCCAATTACAGGCATCATCAACACTAACTTTTTTGCAATTAGAAAAGACGAACGCGGCAACTGGCTACTGCCGGACAGCATTGATGGCGACCTCAACACCACATTTGACGAGGGTACCGCCTCCTTCACCGCCGACGGCAGCCGGATGTATTACACCTTTTGTCCCGAAGGCGAGGGCGGCGGGGCGGCAGAGGTGCGTGTGTCTAACCGTTCGGGTGGTCAGTGGAGTGCCGGCTCGCGGGTTCCTTTGTTCAAAGATTCGGCTGTTACCACGGCACATCCCGCTGTGGGCGTAGATGGATACCTCTATTTTGTGTCCGATAATCCCTACGGCAGTTATGGCGGTAAGGATATTTGGCGCGTGGAACTAAACAAGATTGGGGAATACTATCCCGACAATCTGGGTCCGGAAATCAACACTGTCGGCGATGAGTTTTTCCCGTATATGCGCGAAGATTCCACGCTCTTTTTTTCGTCCAACGGGCATCCCGGGATGGGTGGGTTGGATGTTTTCAGAGCCAATTTTGCCAAAGAGCGTTGGCATATCAACAATATGAAATCGCCCATCAACAGTATGGCGGACGATTTTGGCATCACGTTTTACCCCAAAAAGGAGTCGGGTTTTTTCAGCAGCAACCGCAACGATGCCCGCAATGCCGACCACATCTACTCCTTTGAGTTGCCCGAAGCCTTTGCCTATCTCGAAGGGTGGGTTGTGGACAATGAGGAAATGGTGATTCCCGATGCCAGCGTGCGGCTGGTGGGGAAAGACGGCTCCAATATGCGGGTGTTGGCGGCAGAGGATGGCACCTACGTGCTGGACATCAAACCGGGCACAGAATATGTATTGATGGCATCGGCACCCGATTTTCTCAATCAAAAAGACACGCTGACTGTCCCGAAAATTGACCAAACAAGCACGTTTTTTGTCGATTTTTACCTGCAGCCGATGACAAAACCGGTGGTGGTGGACAACATTTTCTACGATTTCAACAAGACCACTTTGCGACCGGATTCTAAGGAGGCATTGGGCGCACTTCTCGCGATGCTGACCGACAATCCACATGTAACCATTGAGATGTCAGCCCACACCGACCGCATAGGTTCGGATGACTACAACAACGATTTGTCGCAACGTCGGGCGCAATCGGTAGTCGATTACCTCATCCAAAACGGCATCGACAAAGAACGCCTGGAAGCCAAAGGCTACGGAAAAACCGCCCCGCTGGCAGTCACCAAAAAACTCAGCGAAAAATACGACTTCCTGCCCGAAGGACAACTGCTGGACGAAGCATTCATCCAAACCCTCGCCCCAATCCAACAAGCCACAGCCGACCAAATCAACCGCCGAACAGAATTTAAAGTGCTGACAACGAATTATAAGCTGAGGTGAAGTTAGTGGGTTCATATTAGTCATCATAAAATTTTTGATGCGGTTGCCTTGATTTATTTTTGCTTTTAACAAATTCTTAAAAAAATAATGCTACCTTTGCACGAAAAAAATTAGAAAACGATGCAAAAAACCGTCCGAAAGATTGCGCTTTCGGGCGGCTTCAGAGCCATATCTTCGAGATATGGTTGACTTAGAAATACTTCTAAAGCCTGATTGTCAATCCTGCACCAAATCCGACTATAGACGTATCAAACTCCACACCATTAGCAAAAAAGAAATTTGCTGAAATTCCTATGCTTGATGTAAAGAAATACCCTCCGCTGGCTTTTACGCCTATCAGACAATCACCATCTCCGCCTCCATAACTATAAGGAGAAAAAATAAGCGAGCCGAATGGTGTTTATCTGCTGCGTGTTAGGAATAAAACTTTGAAGGTGGTGAAAAAATAATTATCCATCGGCGCGAGTTTGTAATCGGTGCGGCACCAAGGCACGGGTTGCAAACCCGCGTCGGCAAGGAACAACGATAAATAGGTTGTCCTATCGGCACAACGGGGAATGGCGCACTGGTTCGAACGTGGCGCAAAACAAACAAATAGCGTTCCAAAACAGGAATTTGAAAAGGTATTCCCCCACCTTCAAAGGATTATCAACGGGGGCAAATTTAATTGTATAAAAATTATGAAAAAGAACATTTTTTCGGCAGTCGCAGCATTGCTAATCCTTTGTGCGAATGCGCAAACCGGTTTTGCACAAGAGCAAGACAAGAAAAACGCCACTCTGCTGGCGACATGGATGGTTGGTGGTTCATCTATGTTAAACACAGGATTCACA
>BNTU01000039.1 GCA_025996835.1 Bacteroidia bacterium | reverse complement strand
GCTTTCGCCCTTTCAGGGCTTGCATTCAATGCCTTATTCTGCCCGTAAGGCGATGCCCTACGCTATTGCTACAAGGCTTTCCGCCTTAATCTGCCGGCTATACCTGTAGTGGGTTCAACTTAGAAGTTGAATCTGCAATTTGCAATTTACACGCTGTTTAAATTAATTTGTTTATCTTTGCGCCGTAATATAAAAATATATGAATCTATGACAACAGCATCGGCATTAAATTCAACGCAATTACATATTCTGCAAATGTTTTCGTACAATTATGACGAAAATCATTTGAAAGAAATGGAAGAAGTGTTACTTATGCACATTCGAAAAAAAGTAGATGAAGAAAGCAAACATCTTTGGGAAGAAAAAGGAATGAGCAACGAGTTAATGGACGAATGGTTAAATACACACATGAGAACGCCATATAACAGATGAAAATTGTTCTTGATACGAATTGCTTACTTGTTTCTGTACAGAGATATTCAAAATTCTTTTGGCTATGGCAAGCGTTTCGTGATAAAAAATTTACGTTGTGTTACACAACCGAGATTTTGAATGAATATTACGAAATTTTGTCGCATTACTATTCGTCTTCTTTAGCCGAAAGTGTTGTGGGCGAAATACTTATGTTAAAAAGCGCAGCAGAGCCAATTACTGTGTATTTTAATTGGCAACTGATTACCACAGATATTGATGACAATAAATATGTGGATTGCGCCGTAAGCGCAAATGCAGATTATATTGTTACCAATGACAGGCATTTCAATATACTAAATGAGATAGAATTTCCAAGAGTAAATATCGTAACAATCAACGACTTTCAAGAAAAAATATAAATCACCCCACCAACCCTGCTGTATCTTGCGCAATCATCCATTCCTCGTCAGTTGGAATTACCACCACTTTCACTTTGGAATTGTCTGTGCTGATGATGATTTCTTCGCTGCGTGCTTTGTTACGTTCGGGGTCGATTTGGATGCCCATGTAGTCTAAGTTTTTGCAGACGGACGCGCGCAGGCCTGTTTGGTTTTCGCCTACGCCGCCGGTGAAGACGATGATGTCTACGCCGCCTAAGGCTGCTGCGTAGGCTCCGATGTACTTTTTGATGCGATATTCGTAGACACTCAATGCCATGATGGCTCTTTCGTTGCCCGCTTTCACCGCCGTTTCAATTTCGCGCATATCGGACGACACGCCCGACAGCCCATCCACGCCGCTCTGCTTGTTAATCAACCGGGAAATGCCTTGCGCATCCAAATGTTCTTTTTCCATCAGAAACGTGAGTACGCCGGCATCCACATCGCCGCAGCGCGTACCCATCAGCAACCCCTCCACAGGGGTCATCCCCATGGACGTGTCCACCGACTTGCCGTTTTTAATCGCCGTGATGGAGCCGCCGTTGCCAATATGACAGGTGATGATGCGCTGCTTTTCGTAGGGCACGTTCAGAAATTCGCACACGCGCCGGGACACGTAGCGATGGCTCGTTCCGTGAAACCCGTAGCGACGTACGCCATATTTGGTGTAATATTCGTAGGGCAAACCGTACATATACGCCTCCTGCGGCATGGTTTGGTGAAAAGCCGTGTCAAACACAGCCACCTGCGGCGTGCTCGGCAGCAGTTCCTTGATGGCGTAAATGCCTTCGAGGTTGGGCGGGTTGTGAAGCGGCGCGAGGTCGATGCACTCCGCCACTTGCGCAATCACCTCGTCGGTGACAACCACGCCGGCATTGAATCGTTCGCCGCCATGCACCACTCTGTGCCCGACCGCATCAATTTCCGACAACGACTTGATGCAGCCGTGAGCCGCACCGGTAATCGTGTCCATGATAAACCGAATACCCGTTTTGTGCTCGGGAATATCCTTTTCCAACACCACTTTTTCGCCGGTGGGCAACGTGAGTTTGAGAAACGAGCCGGACAATCCGATTTTTTCGATGCCCCCCTGAGCCAGCGTTTCTTTGGTGCTCATGTCCAAAAACTTGTATTTGATGGACGAACTACCACAATTTAATACAAATACTTTCATATAGGATGATTTTTTTCAAGCCGTAAAGGTACAAACTTATTTTGGATTAAAACAAAATTTATTCCTTTTTTTTCGATTTTTAATATTAACTTTGCACCCGAAAAAAAACAAAAAAATAAATAATATGTCAAAGAAAATAACAACAACACAATCTCAGGCACTGAGCCCTGAGAACTACATTCGCAAAAAGTCGCGAAACCTCCCTATTTACAACTGTTGGGTAAACACCGAATGGAAGGAGGCCGGACTTGGTCAGGTCGTGGTTGCTCGACAGCATACCAATGGCAATGTAACTTATTGTACCTATTTATCTGACTTAAAGTGCTTGGGCATAAAAGAGACCGTTTATGAGTTTAATATTCCGCCGGAAAAGTTAGAGAAACATCTGACTGCGTTTTCGGACGTTGGATTTGTTCCTATCTCTTATGGATTGGCACACAATATTGTATATGCCGCTCTTGAATATGCTGAAAAGTATGGATTTCAACCGCATAAGGATTTCACCCAGACCACCCGTTTTCTCTTGGAAGAAGACACGGATGACATCCCTTTGATTGACATTCCTTGCGGGGGCAAAGATGGCAAGCCTTTGTATGTGAATACCGGTCGCGAGAATCCTGCGCGGGAAAAGCAAATTTTTGCCCAATTGGAAAAAACGGCAGGAAGCGGCAATTATAACTACCTGATAGGTGTTGGCAATCATGATAATTTTGAGGACGATTTTGAGGACGATGAGGAGGAGGACGATGATGAAGAGTTGTATGACACCGCTGCGCAAGCTATATTTAGCACCTTTCGTGATGAGGTGCTGCAAATGAGTAAAGAAGAGCAGAAAGCATGCTTTCTTAAATTCGTTGACACCGATGATAAAGATAAAGACCTGGAGTATGTGAGCAAACTGATAATTATAACTCATTTACTTGCAAAAGAATATGCCGGTGACGAGGCGGTTGAAAAATACACGGATGAGGTGTCACACGATTTGGACTATCCTACCGTAGCAGTTGACGAATTGCCTAACAGTTTTTTTGCCGGTGTGCCGCCGAAACTCTATGAAACAATTAACGATTTGTTTCAGGATACAGTTGATGAAATAGACAAAGGCAAAAAAGAGGGTAAAAAAGCGGTTGAGGCTTTTCGCAAGGAAGTGGGCGAGGCAGCAATTGTTGCTACTGTAGAATTATCGTATTACAGCCAACATGAAGCGTTCAAAAAATGTGTCCAACTTTTAGAAGAATACCACGCAAAATATCCGGATAATTTTTTTATAACAATGAGCTGGAATGTGCATTTATGCGAAACCCAAGACAATGTCTTCCAAAGAAACATTAACATCAAAAATCTTAAGACACTTTTGTCCAAATTCCAACCCATTACTGATTATGAGAGAAAATTGTTTTTGTCCGCCTACTCTACACTGTTTTTTTACGAGGCACAGTCCAATCTTACGGATAGACTTGCCCGAATTTTGGCGTTTGAAGACTATCTTACTCCTCACATTAAAATCGCTGACGATAGTGATTGGCTGTCTAAATTTTTTCAGATGGAATTGGAAACACTCTTGGAACTATTTGAAGTAGATGATAAAAAAATTACAAAATAAATGGAAGTAATTCACGAAGACAACCACATCATCGCGGTGAACAAGACCAATTCGGAGATTGTTCAGGGCGATAAAACGGGCGATGAACCGCTTTCGGAGGTTGTCCGACAGTGGCTGAAGGCGAAGTACAGCAAACCCGGCAATGTGTTTATCGGAGTGGTGCATCGCCTTGACCGTCCTGTTTCGGGTGTGGTCATTTTTGCCAAAACGAGCAAGGCGTTGCCGCGATTGTGCGGGATGTTTCGCGATGGGGAGGTTCAAAAGACATATTGGGCAATCGTGAAAAACCGTCCGCCGCAGGACGAGGGCGAACTGGTGCATTATCTGGTGCGCAACGTGAAGCAAAACAAGTCTTACGCCAATGACAAGGAGGTGCCAAACTCAAAAAAGGCGATTTTGAGCTATAAACTCATCGCCCGTTCCGACAATTACCATCTGCTGGAAGTCGATTTGAAAACCGGTCGCCACCACCAAATCCGGTGTCAATTGGCGAAAATGGGTTGCCCCATCAAGGGCGACCTGAAATACGGCTTCGACCGCTCCAATCCCGATGGCGGCATCAGCCTCCACGCAAGGCAAGCCCAATTCATCCACCCCGTTTCCAAAGAAAAAATCGACATAGTAGCCCCCGCTCCACAAGATAATCTGTGGCAAGCCTTAGAAAATTCTGCCGGTCAATTTGAATGAGATGACGGGATAAATTTGCAGGTATCCTGCATATTCGGCAATGTTGAAATCGCCATCCTTTTTTTGAAACATCCATATAACACAGCACTTCAGAAGTGAGTTATTGAGCAAAACTGCATTCTCAATTATTTTGCCTATCTTTGTGGTCTAAAATCCCATAAAAAGATGGAAACAAAGCAATACAAAAGATTGCCTTACGGCAATTCGGATTTCAGGAGGATTATTCTTGAAAACTATGCCTACGTGGATAAAACCATGTATATTGAGATGTTGGAAAAAGAAACTAACCCCAACCAGTTTTTCATCCGCCCGCGCAAGTTCGGCAAAAGCCTGTTTTTCATGACATTGTCATATTATTACGACCTCAATCAGGCGGAAAATTTCGACAAGTTGTTTGGCGGTCTGTATATCGGCGAACATCCTACGCCGGAAAGGAACTCGTATGCTGTGATGCGGTTCGATTTTTCGGGAATGGACACATCAAGTGAAGAGAAATTTGTAACTTGTTTCTCAAGAAATGTGCAAAACAGAGTTTGCAATTTTTTTAATTTGTATCACTCGATTTTTCCTGATGCACAAAAGTATATTTGTCAGATAGAGGAAGAAAAATCGGGAATAGCTGCACTGGAAAAAGTGTTTGATGCGGCGGAACAAAACAAGGTCAAACTTTTTTTCATTATTGATGAGTACGACCATTTCGCCAACGACCTCATTGCCATGGGCAAACATCAGGGGAAAGATTTGTATAAAAACGTGATAGCAGCCAACGGAGTAGTGCGCGATTTCTACGAAAGAATAAAAGATGGTGCCAAATCGTCAATAGTGAACCGCACGTTCATCACCGGTATTTCACCGGTGATGCTCGACGACCTCACCAGCGGCTACAACATTGCCACTATCCTCACCCTCAACCCCAAGTATAACGAGATGATGGGCTTCACGCAGGAAGAGGTGGAATGGCTGATGCAGGAAACAGGTGTTGACCCTGCACTGATAAATGTGGATATGAAAGCCTATTACGATGGGTATCTGTTCAATGAGGAGGGTGCACACAGTGTCTATAATCCGGCGATGGTGCTGTATTTTTTCAGTCAGATATTGGAATTTAAAAAACCGCCCAAATATATTATTGACCTGAACCTGCAAACGGATTACGGGCGGTTGAAAAAACTTACTCAAAACGAACATAACCGCGAAATACTGATTCGCATCATGAAGGAGGATGATATCGTGTCGGAAATTCTGCCCAAGTTCTCCATTGATATGCTGGACGACGACAGTTATTTTGTGTCCCTGCTGTTTTATATGGGGCTGCTTACTATTAAAGGTCAGCATGAGTTTCAACTCAAATTGGGGATTCCCAACTATTCCATCAAAACATTGTATTGGGAATATCTGGTAAAGTTGATGCAAGAAACATCTCCCGATATGAGCATTCAATCGCAACCGTTGAACAAAGCTATTTATGCGCTGGCGATGGAGGGCGATGTAGAGCAGTTTATCAGCTATGTTTCTGAAAATGCCTTCAGCAAATTCTCCGACTATGACCTGCAGCGTTACGATGAGAAATATATTCAAACCCTGCTGCTGGCATATCTGTTTATGAGTACGGTTTACGTTCCGATGAGCGAATACGAAGCCGTTCCGGGTCGGGTAGATATATTTTTGCAACGCAGCCCGCGGTTGCCACAGATAAAATATGAATGGCTGTTTGAGTTGAAATACTGCAAGACAGATGCCACCGAAGCAGAAATCGTTCAACAGCAAAAAAAAGGTGAGGAACAGATGCAGCAATATGTTGGCTCGCACCGTTTGGGAAGCCGCCCCGACCTGAAAGCTGCGGTCATTGTGTTTATTGGCAAAAATAAATACAGAATATCTGAACCTTGATTTTTACAAGATTAAGAAGATTATAGAGGCTGACCAAAAAGGCTGTCATGACAAAGCCTTTGGTTATATGATTCGCCATTTATTCCAATCCACACTTAAACTTTGGTTTTTATCCATTCGCATGCCCAAAAACATGCCCGGGTTGGAACTAAATGTGCCGATAAATTTATCGGATTTGCTGAGAATGTCAATTGAGGCAAAGAGTTTTTCATGCGATTGGCGAATAAATTTAGCATCGCGCTGTTCAAAATCTTTGTAAAAATAGCCGCGTTCCTCTGTTCCGCATAAAGTGTAAATTTGCCAATCTTGCAACTGATTTTGCAATTCTTCTGCTATTAAATAATTGTCTGTCAGCACAAAAGCATTTTTTACAGGGTAATCCGGTGGAATGTTTTTGATATAATCGGCTACATCCAGCAATTTTACCTCTTTATATTTGTCGCCTGAGCGAATGTGAAATCCGATGTAATGTTCAGGAAGTTGCAACGGAGCTATTAAATCTTGTATCGTGCGAGCAGTTGAAGCATTGTAGCACCACGTCATGTTGATTAACACGCGACAAGCATCCTGCAAACCGCCGTCAATTCCCAATTCCGGAATAACGTAGTGTGTCTGTTCACATTGCCTGTTTCTAAATTTTTCCCAAAGTTCCAAAGTCAGCCAAGTGTTCTTGTTAAACAAGTGATATACAAATACATGCGGATTTATCTTTTGCATTAACATTTTGAAAATGCTCCGCTTTCGCCTCACATTATATTTGGGATGAAACGAATTTTCCTCTTCCTCTTCACAAAAAGGCAAAAAATAGTCTGTCCATCCCTTTTGATACCCAAAATTGGCATCGCGAGAATACAAAACAAACCTGATTTTGTGTTCCAGACAATACAACATAGCCAAAATCATATTGTTGTATTCTGAAAAGAAACCGGCATTAGTGCCTAAATGAAATATTAATTTCCCCTTTGTGAATGAATTATTCAATTTAGTGTATTCACGTTTGATATCTTCATTTTTCATACATTCTCAACTTTTTTCCTTAAACTTCGCATAATTTTATAACATTTTGCATAAAATATGCCATACTTTATATCTAATTTTGAAAAAAAATATTTTTTCTCTTTTTTCTTCAAATCCTTATTATTCTTGCATTGGTTGCTAATTTGATTTTCATTTCTACCAATATAGACCAGCTCTTTTGAGGTATAGGCAAAATCAGGCTGTTTCCTCAACAGACGAATGTAAAACTCAATATCGACAAACCATATCAATTGTTTATCAAAGAATATATTCAGATGATTTCTAAATATCGTAACACTTGGTGCGCCAATAAAATTGCCTAATGCCAAAATATCCGGTTCTTTACGTAGCCTTTTTAATTGAAAATTAGCCGAATGATGCGGAATTGTTTGGTTTAATGTGCCAATATCATTACAAGCTGAAAATCCGAAGATTGCTTCAGGATGCTTATCCAATAGTTCTACATACTGTTGCAGGGAGGAGGAAGATGCGAACCAATCATCGTGATGCATGATTTTAATATATTCGCCGGATGCCAATCGCATGGCTTGATTCCAATTTTCGGGCGAACCTAATGCCTCCGGATTTTTGTGGTAAACAATGGGTAAATCCGAATATTGCGCTATCAAATTTTTGATGTCATCGTTGGGCGAATCATCAGATATAACTGCCTCATAATCAGTATGTGTTTGGTTTTTAATTGAATCCAAACACCGCTTCAAATAATCTACTTGTTTGTAAGCAGGGATACAAATACTTACTTTGGGATTTTTCATTTATGTGTGTTCTTTAGGAGTCGCGTGTATCAACCCTCGTCTGAAGTCTATGGGAGATTTCATTCTTGTACCCCATCCGGAATATTCAGAAATGTGCAACATAAATTTCTGAGAATGTGTTACTTTGTAGTTCTTATCTTCCATGTATTTTGTAAAAGCGACATCATCGCCATGACGATGATATGTGCAACATAATACGTCTGCAATACCATCCCGTATAAGCCTTTCAGCACCGGCAAACACATCCTTTTCAGCCCCTTCCACGTCTATTTTCAGCAGAGTGGGCTTGATAGTATTGAAAAAAGTGTCTAATTTAACTGTCTGTGCATCATCTTTGTTTCCCACAAACCTGTTTACTATCACCACTTTATCTTTCCATGGTTCAAAAGTAGCTTCGAGGGCTTCTATCCATTCCGGCTCAACCTCAAAGAGATATAACTTTTTTATTTTGTCTATAAATTTCAGTCCAAAATTACCTTCGGCAGAACCTATGTCAGCAATCACGGTATCAGATGAAATAGCGAGCGGTTCAAAGCAATAGTTATGAGGAGATTGTTGATGCTGTTCCACCTCTAAGAACGCACATGTCTTTTGCATCCTTCGCTTAGACAATCCTCTTTTCATGTACATTCGATGCCCTTCTTTGGTTATCATATAATACAAGCCATTCTTTCTGTCTTTTGTAAATTTGATTTTTTTCGTATACTCTTTTGCAAACGGATAGTTAAATACACCAATGAGATGGTGCTTCAAAAATTCAATAATAATGTCTTTTTCTTCTTTTGAGATATAGTCCGGCGGGGATGTTTGCAAAAACGCCAGCACTTTCTGCCCCAATAAGTATTTGTGGGTCTTTGCGATTTTATGACAGTAATAGTCTAATCGCGATTGTAAACTGTGTATTATTTTCATTTTTTTATATTGTTTTATTTTATAATCACCCATTTGCCGCCTTTGTCGGGACCTTCGCGCCTTAGTAAGCCTTTGGCTTTGAGTTTGGCGATGCGTGCATTAGTATTTGACTCAGAGTGTCCTACTTTCCGAGAAATTTCAGATGTGGTAATATATCCATTTTTCTTAATTAGTGATAGTATTAGTTTGTCTCTACTATCTGTTTTCTCTCCTGTTTTCTCTCCTGTTTTCTCTCCTGTTTTCTCTCCTGTTTTCTCTCCTGTTCTTCTCTCTTGTTCTTCTCTTTCCTTTCCTATGTCTTTTTCAGTGAAGTTTTCAGTGAAGTTTTCAGTTTTCTCTCCTACTTCCTCTCCTGTTTTTCTCTCCTGTTCTTCTGTGCCTTTTTCTATGTCTTTTTCGTTTTCTGTAACCTTTTCTGTAACCTTTTCTAGGTCTTTCTCTACCCATCCCGACATATCAACTTTGCCGTCTTTTAGCATAAATGTGATTTTTGTTTTGTCAATTGTGGTTTCAAAAAGCACTTCTTGTTGGGTTTCTTGCTTCCATACGAGCATTTTGTCGAAGCCGTAGCCTGCATTTTCGCATAGTTTGGCGGTGCGGAACAGTTTTGCCAGTACCGGATTGCGCGGGACGGAAACGTCCTCTTTCATCAGTTCGGCAATCGGGCGCGGCAATGTTCCGGGGTTTTCAAATTCAATCCGGTTAGTGAAAACGCGGATGCGTGGCTTCATTGGGCTGAAATAATCCGCGTGAATCAGCAAATTGATTAGGGCTTCGCGCAACGCATCCAACTGCTTATTGTCTTCGCGACCAATGCCTAAATCACCGATATACAGCGGATTATCGGCATAAATGCGCAGGCGTTGAACAAGTACAAAGTAGTATTCCCAGAGATTTTCCTGCTCCTGAACGCGATATGTGTAACGCGGTTCGGCATCTGCGTATGACAAGCCGGGAATTTCCAAATAATCAATTCTGAAATCCGGAAAGCGGTCTTGTATTTCGTCATTATCGCCTAAAAACAGCAAGCCGCCGTAAGTCAATTTATCATTTCTGACTAATTGCAATTTATGATTGAAAGTATTGTCATCCAGCGCATTATAAGTCAATTCCGGTAACATCCGCCTCAGATAATCGCGAAAATTAGTGTAGGATGCTTTATTGAATGAGTCCACCGATGTACCTTCGACAGGTTTAGACGACATCATGCCAAAAGATTGGTCGCGATATAGCGCGTTGATTTCGTATTCCGTTGCCCGCTGGTCGCCGCTGGCTGCACGAATAAACGTGTTTTGCAGCGAATTGAAATAGATGGGTTTTACCTCCGCCGATGGGATATAAAATGCCAAAACTGTTTTCCCGTCAATATCATATTTCTTACAATCAGGCTTGATTACTACATTAAATTTGTTTTTAGAACGTAAAGTGGTGACTAAATCTTGCTCTATTTTCTCCGGATTATTCACGCCCGTCACGTCAAACATCTTCCCGTGCTGGGCAACACCCAACACAAGCCAACCTCCCGATGAGTTGGAAAACGCGCTGACCGTTTCCCAAACATCCTTAGGAAGTTCCACAGATGCCGCCTTGACTTCAAAATCGTCCCATTCGACATCTGACAAACGCTTAAGCAGGGCTTCTTTATCCATTTTTTTTATACGATGGTGCAAAAGTACAACTTTTTAATTACAAACACACATTTATATTTTCACCCAATCCAATATTCGGCAGGATTTCCCCGTTCTTTTTAATCCAAGCTTGGGGCGCAATCACTATTTTATCGGGATTGGGATTCAAGTAGGTTGCCATCCAGGAGAAAGAGGAGTTGGCAATGATATTGTGCCGGCAGTTTTTCATCAATTCCATATCCAAATAGCCGTTTTCTCCGGAATTGACATCGACTATAGTCAACGGTTTATCCGCTTTTATATGGGTTTTACACCAAGCAATATCGTCTGAAAATAGAAAATAATGGGGGGACGGGACACGACTTTCGATGATTTGCATGGCTTGCCGGTAATATTCCGGAGAGCATACCGGATAGGTATCCGAAAATTTGATGTAGTCCCCACGGCGTACATGGATGGAAACGGAAGTGGTCTTTTGAATGTCGTTTAACAGGCGCAAATTCTCTCCGTTCAACGGCTTTTTCAACGTGAAACGTTCCGCTAACGTGTCTTTGACCAAATCCAAGTAGCGTTCATTTTGAAAATAACCGGAGATATAATTCATGCCCGCAGGCAGTTGTAAGAGTTTGGGGTCGAAATCGTTCCAATGACGGGAACGCTGGCGTATCCGATGATATTTTGATACTAACCGGACTAAAAAAGACGGTTTTTTAAATAGGATAAATACCCGGTCGGGAATATTGAAAACAGATAAACCAAATGACCGAACGGTCTGTTGTCGCTTTGTATTACCGAACCAAGCCGTGTCATAAACCGTCTGGATGCCGGTACATTTTTCCAAAGCCACCCCAAAAGCATATTGAATCATTTGATTCGCCAATCCGCCGGAAATTTTTATTATATTCAGATAGTTATTCATACGATTTTATTTTTTGTCCCGACGGGCTTGAATGGGGAAAGGATATTTTTTCCATTTCCATTCCGATTTAAGCGTGCGGCAATGATTGAGCTCCAGCGTCACCTGATTCACTTTGCAAAGCAGTGAAAAAATGGATTGATCGTGGCGATGTTCCCGAAATCCGTCCAAATTGGGTGATAAGGAAAGGCTGTCGTCTATCAATTCAAAGTTATTTTCAAACACCGCCATCCACTCCCGTATCATTTTTTCGGCAGCCTGACATTTACGCAATAGAAAGAAGGTGCCGGCGACTTGTCCGCTTTCCGTTATATCGGTTCGTTTGCGGACGCCAAAATAATCCAGTAAATCGCCCTTCGTCCACCATTTTTCTGTATTTCTCCGCATTTGAAACGCCAATATTCCGGAAGATGCCGTCTTGGTTTTTTCTATCAATTCCAACATTTTGTTGCGTCGTTCCGGATTCAAATGACAACCCATATCAGTAAATAATAACACATCACCTTCCGCCATTCGCTCCATTACTTGCAGGATTATCTGTGGCTTCCAAGCCCAATAGCCAAACCCTCTAACGTTGCCGCGCAATTTATCTTTGAATTTTGATAGAAAGTCCACCGATAGATTTCGTTCGTCTAAGATGTATATTTCGTCAAAAACATTCATCGCAATGGCTTGCTGTGTTAATCGGGCTGCTGATTTTCGCATGCGCGTATCGGCAAAGGATACAAAAAACACTTGATGGTTTTCATTGCTTTCGTGCGTTCCGCCTATCTTTTCCATGGGAAGATATTGATACGGCAAGGGTGGTGGAAGTTCTTCTTTTGGTTTTTCAAATGTCCGCAGGAATTTTGTCCAAAAAGAAATTCGTTTTTCTCTTTTGAAACGATGCATATTTTTCTTCCCTAACACCTTATTTTTATCTCTAAAAATAACTTTTGCGTTCGCGGGCCATGCCCATTCTTCCGGTTTCCCATACACCAAGTCGAGCGTTTTGACTTGTTTATCCAATAAATATTTGTTCCAATACGATTCATCGTGCACTAATGCAATGATATTCGATTGCAAATCAAGAGCCGTCCACTTTTTACACGTTTGGATGGCTTCTACAAATTCCTCCATGCGACCACCATTAAAACCGCTTTGATAATACGTAGTTCCTTGCCCATAAGGAACGTAAGCCTGCGATGCCGGATGGCGATCGTAGCGATATTTGTCCGCATCATTGCCTAAAGCTGCATTGTTGAGCTTGTCTTTATCCGGATTCGTCCCCGCAACATCTTTCCATGATAAGGCAACCAACCGGGCCTCTTTTTCCGTTGGAAGTATCTCTGCTAAAGCAATGGTATTCGTAAAAAGCACATTGGAATTGTAGAAAAATAAATAATCACAGTCTGCAAATAAGTCACGACTGTTATCAAATATTTCATATCGCAGTACAGCGTTAAAGGGCCATTCTCGATGTTCAATGTTGATTTTTATGATATTTGCATCCGTACCTTCGCCATAGAGCGTTTCCGCATCCGTGAAAACAAAAAATTTCTTCGTCGTTCCCGGAAACAGATATTGCTTGGCGGATAAATAAAAATCCTGCCAAAAGACAGCATATTGTCCTGTACAAATGTATAAAATACCTATCGTCATAGCTGTTTTTTCTGTGATTTATTTTTCCGATATCATAAAGCATTTTTTAGTTTGAAAATACTTCGACCAATCAGGTCGTTATAAAAATTATGCCAACTTTGCATGGCATGACAGGGCTGTAATGTTACTTGTTTTTTCGGCAAAGCAGCATCTAATGTGTCGCACAGTGATGCCGAATAATCAAAAATATTATATTTCCCCAACACCAATTGTTTGCATTCAGACAATACTGCTTTTCGTTTTTCATACGTATCATCGGCAATTATTTTATCTACTACTTCGACTGATCGGTCAAAATTGAGAATATCTATGGGTTGGAAAGCATTTACCGGAAAATAATCCCCTAAATTCGTACAGCCATAATAAAAAGGAAATGTTTCGGTCATAAAGCAATCCGCAATTTTTTCTGTCCAATAGTACCGCTGCGAAGAATTTTCTATTACAATGTGATATTTATAGGGCGCAAGTATTTCCCATTTATCCTCAAAATCTTGAAAACCACGACCAAATACATCTATCCGGTCTCCGTAATGGCGTTTCAACTTTTCCACAAAACGCAGTCTATCAATATGCCCTTGTGTAAATGCTTTATTGCTGGTAATAACCGACAGAAGTTTCGTTTTCTGTGGTGCAGGTGCCTGTATCAAACTATTGTAATCTTGAGAAACGATGTATCCGCCTTGTTTGTCTGACTTAAAACCGAAATACCAAGGCAGAACTGCTTGTCCAAATATCAAATTAGGGTGTTTGATTTGTTCCTGACTGGAATGTACCCAACCGAACTGACGGGTATAGGATTGAGGATAAGCCAATACCGAATACGGCTCGGTCGTGAGCAAGATGGTGTTTTTCGGAGCCACGCAACAAGTTTCTACTCGCCGGTTCCCTTTGCTTAACACCACCCAAAAATCGGCTTCGTCTATTTCTTCGTCTATTTCTTCGTCAATAAAGAACCGGTACCGTCCATCACTTGAAAAACCGGCACTGTCTTTGGTCTGCCGCAACAGCAGTTTTTTGTTGCCTCCGCAGGAAAATTTTACTTTGTAGTAGGGTGTTGCAGTCATTTTACACGTAATTGAAAACCATTACTCAGCCAATTTTTCAACAGTTTTTTTCTCACGCGTTTGGCATTATCCTTTTGCAATTGCCGATGTGTTTGAGATACATTGGCGTGGTGCCAACGATAATGCAGCAGCACTTCCTGCAAACAGGCGATAGTCGTATAGCCACTTGCTTGCGCCCAAAGTGCATAATCTTCGCATGCCACATACTCGCTATCATAACGCAGACTGTATTTATCCAACAAGGATTTGCGCAGCATTACCGTAGGATGAGAAACGATAGCCGATGTCACTAATTGCCAAATTCCTAATTTCGCTTTGCGTTTCCGAATATGATTTTCGCAATCGCCGAATTTTAAAACCCAAGTTCCCAAAATGCCAACATCGGGATGTGCATCCATAAAGGCAATTTGTTTTTCAAATCGAGTGGGCAATGAAATATCATCGGTATCCATACGGGCAATATATTCTCCCTGTGCCAAATCCAGACCTTGATTGAGTATCGCAATCAAGCCCTGATTTTTCGTGTTATCAATAAATTGAATGCGCGAGTCGTCATATCCGCGAATAATCTCTGCCGTCTTATCCGTGGAGCCATCATTGATAATGATAAATTCAAAATCGGAATATGTTTGCTGCAATATACTTTCAATAGCCTCAGCAATATATGTTTCAGCATTATATGCCGGCATTAAAACCGAAATTCGAGGAATCTTTTTCATATCATTGTTATAATTCAAAGTCCGATTTATACGGTAATATACTCGCAAAAGCCGCCTCAATGGCATCCATTGTCTGTTCGTAATTTCTGATGAGTGAGTTGTCGTTAAGGCAAACAAGCGAATAGGATTGTTCGCGGATGGCATCTATGGCTTGTTTGCTTCTTATCATCAGTGGAAACATTTTTGTGTTTTCGTAAGTGTTGTATGGATTGAAATGGGATTGACAAATTTGCCAAGTCCTAAACAGTTCCGGAGTATAATCTTCCGAACTGCGAAAACGATGCGCAGACATTCCGGTCAATTCCTTTTCTGCAACGCTCCAAACTTCTTCAAAAGTGCTTTTGAGATAGGGTTGAGCATTGTGAGGCGTACGCAAAGTGATAAATTTGGGATACCATTTCAAGAGATAAGTCAATCGGGCTTTGCTTCCATAAATAGGATTGTACCACTTGTCATTATCTCTTTTAAGCACTTCTCGTTTGTCAAAATTTTTATTAATGATACGAATATTGTTTTTCAGTGTTTTTGCCCATAGCCCTATACCCGAATTATAGCGAAATGCGGCTATGTCGTTGGGCAATCCGTCCACAAAAAAACGTTCTGTCGTAGCGTTTTTGATGAGAAAACAGTCATCATTGAAATAAACAAAATGCTCTGACAGTCCCTTTATTTTGTGCAAATAAATTTCAAGGACACAAGAATTGAAATTCGGCAAAAACTGCTTGGGAATATAATCGTCGTGATTGACAAGATTAAGTTTGGGATGGTTAATATTCAGCCATTCGGGGCGTTGCCCGCAAGTGACGAAGTGGATTTTTCGCACCCACGGCGCAAAATTTTCCACGCCGCGAAACCAATATTTCAAAAAACCATGGTCCCTGAAGCGCGCCTCAGAAACTTCATTTTTCTTATTATCAATCTTCCCCGAATAGGCAGCAAAATCGGCTCGCCATTTCGGGTCATCCATATCCACCCAAGTAATTACAAAATCTATATTCATAAACATTTCCAAATGAGATATTTAGCTATTTTCGGCGTATAATATGCATTATGTTAAATAGACCACAACTGCGTTGTGGTTTGTTTGTTATGTTTACGATTATATTGTAATTACAATGTTATTTAAATGGATGGATGGAAAAAACCGATTTTGATAAAAAAATTTATGACTATCTGCAATCATACCATTTGGCTTTCGCTCCTTGTCCCGCAGGGACAGCACTTTATTAACCGTAGACTTCAGTCTACGGTATAACAATGATAAAATTCCATTAGTCCCGCATGGGACGGCACTTTATTAACCGTAGACTTCAGTCTACGGTATAAACAATGTGTCGTCCCATGCGGGACTTTGGGGGGTGGGTGCCGTCACTCCCGTAGACTGAAGTCTACGGTTAATAAAGTGCTGTCCCTGCGGGACAAAGAAGGCCGCATTTTACCTGCACCAAGCGTTATATTTGACAATCGACCAAACCCCCAATACGTTAAAATTTCACCAACCCAAACATTTTAACACTTTTATTGCTGTTTATCAAAAAAAGATTACTACCTTTGCCGCGATTTTCGCGCAAGTTGCTCTGTTTTTTGATTTTTACATTGCAAATCATGCAAAATTCTATTTAACATAATGCATATTATGTGCCAAATATCTAAATGCTTCAATTAAAAATATTTATGAATATTGACAATGAATCGCAATAATAAAAAAATAGGTGCCATCACGATGGCAAGGAACGATGAGTTTTTTCTTAACCGTTGGATAGCCTACTATGGCAGCCAACTGGGGGAGGAGAATCTGTATATCTATCTGGATGGATTAGACCAACAACGTCCTTCGGGCGCGGGGCGTTCACATATTATTGCAGTGGAAAAGAAAGGCATCAAAGTTGTTGAGGCGGAGAAGTTGCGCTTAAATTTTTTATCCGACCGTGCGGCTGAATTGTTTAAGTCCGGTTATGATTTGGTTATTGGTGTGGATGCCGATGAATTTCTTGTTGTTGACCCGCGCACGGCAATGAATTTGTCGGAATATCTGTCGCACCGGAAAATAGGAACTTCTGTGAGTGGGTTGGGGCTGGATATTGGGCAAAATTTGAATTGCGAATCGGCATTGGATGAGGCAAAACCATTTTTGGAGCAACGGGCGTATGCCCTGGTTCATACCCGATTTACGAAAGCAAATGTTATTGCAAAACCCGTTCGCTGGGGGCGCGGATTCCATCGCATTCGTGGGCACAACTTTCACATAGACCCCAATTTATATCTGTTGCATTTCGGAAATGTTGATTACGACACCCTCAAAGCCAAATCGGAATCGCCGGACATTATCGCGCGCGGCGAACAAAAGCACTTTATCCGCCGTCGCTTCGCCGTCATCACAGCCATCTCGGCGGCAAAGCGTATCCTTGCCGGCGACAAAGTGTTCGATTGGGCACGAGTGCTGCAAACGGTGTGTCGGCACATTTATGCTTGGAATAAACCCGCGATGCTGGGCATCAAATGGATTGTGAAACTGCCGGAACGATTTAAAAACCTCGTATAGAGTGATGAGCTACATTAGAGTTATCAGTTATTTTTTGTACTTTTGCAATCGAAATTAAAAAAACAAATATAGATATGCAAAAAATGAAATGTGAAAACATAAAATTTCGGTTGCTTCAATCCGTGTGGGTGCTATTTTCACTCATTCCGTTGCGGATTATGTACATTGTGTCGGACGCATTGTTTTATCCTGTTTATTACCTTTGGGGCTATCGCAGGCAGGTTGTGCGCAAAAATCTGGTGGAGTCGTTTCCTGAAAAAAGCGAGAAAGAGATTGCAACAATAGAAAAGCAGTTTTATCATTTTTTTATCGACATCTTCTTTGAAATATGCAAGTATGCGACTATTTCAAAGAAAAAACTTGCCAAGCGGATGCGATTTACCAACATCGAAGAGATGAACACTGCGGCGCAACAGGGGAAATCCGTTTCGCTCTATTTAGGGCATTACTGTAACTGGGAATGGATAAGTTCCATCCCTTTGCACTTAACGGATAAGAACGTGGCGGGTGCGCACATATACCAACGGCTGACTAATCCACTGGCTGATAGACTGATGCTTCACGACCGCGAACGCATGGGGTCGGCTTGTGTGGAAATGAAGGAAACGATGCGCTGGATAAGTGAACATGCACGGAACAAAATCGTTACAATGACCGGTTATATTGCCGACCAATCGCCCGGCATGAGCAATATACAGCACTATGTGCATTTTCTAAACCACCATGTGCCCGCATTGATTGGCGCAGAAAAGATAACTAAAAAATACAATTTTGAGGCATACTATATGGATATAAAACGCATCAAACGAGGATATTATGAAGCCACATTCGTTAAAATGCACGAACATCCGCAATCCTTACCCAACTTTGAACTGACAGATATATACTACCAATACATGGAAAAATCCATCCGGGAACATCCTGAATTATATTTGTGGACACACAAACGGTTTAAATATGCTATTGCTCCATGAAGAATATGAAAATATCTGTCATCATTCCTGTTTATAATGTTGAAAAATATCTGCGCGAATGTTTGGAAAGCATTGTCAATCAGAGCTATAAAAATCTGGAGATTATTGTTGTGGATGACGGGTCGCCAGATAATTCCCGCGAGATTTATAATGAATATGCTGCTCACGACAGCCGCATAAAAATTATTAAGCAGAAGAACGGCGGATTGTCTGCCGCACGCAATGCGGGCATTCGGGCTGCAACCGGCGACTGGATTCACTTTATAGACAGCGATGACTATTTGCCGAATTTGGACTATTACGAAAAAATGATAGACGCTGCCACGGATGCAGATGCGGATGTGGCGTGCAGCGGATTGTATAAGGAAGCAAAGCCGACACACTCGGTTCGATTCAAACAACGGCAGGTTTTGACACAAATACGGGATAAATTCACGAAAACCCGTGCCAACAGATATTTGTATGTCTGGCGATATCTAATTAAAAAATCCATATTGGACGACAATAAGATAACCTTTGAAGTTGGTCGAATTATGGAAGATGTGATGTTCACAACGCAGATTTTATATTATGCCCGAGTAGTGGTGGTGGTCCCGCACGTCCTGATTTTTTATCGCAACAATGCTAACTCTATTCTGCAAACAAAAGAACCGGCGGCGGTTGCAAAAATGCGTGCAGACCATCGGTATGCTTTTGAATCAGCCCAACTGTTTATGTCCGAACATCATATTCCAATCGAATTAGGCAATTGGTTTCAAGTGCGGGTTAGGCACGGTCGCCGTTTCATAGCCAAAATTAAATTTAAGTTATTCAGAATCAGGCTGTTTCTGGCAACTCGTGGGACTGCAATTTTCGGTAAAAAATTCTATCGCAATCATCACGAAAGCATAAACGGGCGAATGGTTACGAATTTTTTCAAGAAAGATTATCTCTCGGTGATTCAAAATATACAACCGGAAACGCCGACACGTGCCAAAACCGAAACCCTGTGGCAATATTGGGGGCAAGGCATAGATTTTGCGCCGGAATTGGTCAGGGCGTGTTTTGCCACCGCCGAAAAATATCGGGGCGACCGCAATCATATAATTGTTGATAACAAAACACTGTCGCACTATGCCGATATGCCGGGGTATATCCATGACCGGTTTACGCACGGTAAAATGAAATTTGCGCATTTTGCAGATTTGGTGCGGCTGGAATTGTTACACAATCACGGTGGCTATTGGATTGATGCGACCGATTACCTGACAGCGGAAATTCCGGCATGGATAGCCGATTTAAATTTCTTTGTATTTCATGCGCAAACATGCGGCAGTCCGTATTCATTTATCCAGAATTGCTTTATTCGCAGTGATAAAGGGGCGTTTTTGCTGGACGCATGGCGGGCGATTGCGTTCGACTATTGGCGGCGCGAAAGCAAAGCGGTTGATTATTTTCAACACCAATCCATGTTCAAATCCATGGTGCAAAACGACCCGGTAGCAAAAAAGTTTTACGAACAAATGCCGGTAGTTGACCAGGCACCAACGCACAGAATGGCAGGAGGTGAATTTATTTTAACGAAATTCGATTCGGAAGAGTACAAACGATTGACAGGGGACAGTTTTTTTCAAAAACTCACCTATCGTCTGAAATCACCCCCCGCGCCCGACAGTTATGCTGCAAAAATGATTGAAATGACAAAATAATTGTTAATAAAAAATGAACAACAAAGTTGCAATTCTCTACATCGCCTTGGGGCGATATTCCATTTTTTGGAAAGAGTTTTATTTGTCTGCCGAAAAATTGTTGGAAAATGCCGACAAAGAATATTTCATCTGGACGGATAATCCGGCAAATGAGATTTATGCGTCTGATAACGCGCGCGTTCATATAATTACGGCACAAAAGAAAGGCTGGCCTTATGACACTTTGTTGCGATTTGAAATGTTTGTAGCCATCGAGAAACAGTTAGAAACATTTGATTACATTTATTTCTTTAACGCGAATTTCCAATTTTTCAATCCAACCGATTTAACGGAAATCGCACCTCGCGCATGGGACAACGGGCTGGTGGCGGGGATTCATCCGGGTATTTTAACCACAAAAATCACATCGCCTGACCAACATTCGTATGAACGCCGCCCACAATCCACGGCATATATTCCATTCGGCAGCGGGCAGCATTATGTTTGCGGCGCATTCAACGGCGGCACGGCGGCGGCCTATTTGGAAATGTGCAAAACACTCTCAACCAATATCCGGACGGATTTGGATAATGAAATTATCGCCTGTGTTGATGACGAATCACACCTGAATGCCTATCTGGCAAACAGAAATTTTCTGTTGTGTGGTGCGGCTTATGGGTTCCCGGAAGCGAAATTAAAATGGATGCCAAAGAAATATTCCACTATGGTAAAAATCATCAGTCGCCAAAAAAATAACCCAAAATACGGCGGCGAACGCTGGTTGCGCGGTCAGACTGACCATAAAATGCTCAATATACCGGGATTAAAAGCAACAGGGCGAATTATTGCCGGATTATTATTCTGGTGGTCAAAACCCATCCGACAAAAAATAAGGTCATATTGCGGATAAATGCAATTTTTTTGTCACATTGACATTTCCGGTGATAAATCGGTCGCCGCTGGCGACCGATTTAAATTTATTGCTTGTTGCAAATCGTCAGCCGACGGCTGACGATTTTTGATTGGAATTATTTTTTGCAAATAGGTTTCTCGCATCAGGGCAACCATCAAAATTATGATAACAAGGAGTACCGTAAGGTCTTAATCTACCCCGGATGGGGTATAATTTTGATAACCCCGTAATGGAGCCGTCAGGTTAAGGCTGAAAGCCTTCGAGCACTATCGTAGGGCATCTCCCAGTCGTGGTCGGAAGATTTCATCACGGGCTGAAAGCTGGGGTGGCGTAAATCGGCATTGAGTCCAAAAAAGCACCCTTGATTTACGCCACCCCACCTGAAAGGGCAACATATCATTGTATAGCACCTGAAAAAATTTTAGGCAAAAAAAAAACTCATAACTCATAACTCATAACTCATAACTTTTTCGTACCTTTGCAGCGATTATTTAATCAAAGCGATTAAATATGCCTTGAAGTCAAACATTTGCCACTTGAGCAGTTGGGATTTAAGCCCGAAGACCGAGACACGATTTATGATTTGCATTGCACAGACGAACTTGGCGCGCGGTACATCGTGGAGATGCAAGTGGCTCGGCAAAAGTATTTTATGGAAAGGTGTTGGCTGTATGCGGCGGCAGCCATTCTGAAGCAAGCCAAGAAAGGCAAAAAATGGGATTATGGGATGAAGCCGTTGTTTGTCATCGCCATTTTGAATTTCAATTTGACAGAGGATAGCACCGATTACATCAGCTGTTATTCACTGATGAATGAGAAAACGAAGGAAAAGGCAAGTGATAAAGTGCAAATTATCATAATAGAATTGTCGAAGTTCAACAAAACGTTAGCAGAATTGAAGACTGATTTCGACAGATGGTTGTATTGCATGAAGCATCTGGCAGAATTGCTGGAGCAACCGGCAGAACTAAAAGGCGAGATATTCGACGAATTGTTTGAATTAGCAGATTTAAAAACATTAACAGA
>BNTU01000038.1 GCA_025996835.1 Bacteroidia bacterium | reverse complement strand
GTCTCAAAAAACACGGTCTTGCCAAAACGGTATTAGAACCTGTTATTGCTGATTCTTCGGCTTTTGACAGTTACGACCCGGATGCGCTTGATGATGTGCCTTTATTATTTCAGGCAGGCTATCTGACGGTCAAAAACAAAGAAATGATTAATGGAGAGCCTGAATACACGCTTGAAGTTCCTAATCTGGAAGTGAAAGTGTCGTTGATGGAACATCTGTTAAGTGCATATACCAATTATCCTCTTTCAACAATGTCAGCACTTGGGAAAGCGATGTTGAAACAAATCCTTGCTTTCGATGCGAAAGGCTTTACAAATAATATGCGTATCATGTTTGCCGACGTTCCTTACACTTTAAAGCCATCCAAGGCGAAAAACCAAGCCAAAGCGGAAGCAAAAAATTTGGCAAATGAAGCCCTTTATCACATCATCTTTCAACTGTGGATGACCATGCTGGGTTTCAATATTCAAAGCGAAAGGATGACCAACCGGGGACGTATAGACGCCGTGCTGCAGCAAGAGGGAGTAGCGATAGTGACAGAGTTGAAATACCACGCTACCACGGAATTGGAAACTTTGCTCAACCAAGCCATCGCGCAAATCCGCGAGAAGCGGTATTATGAACCGTTTCTTGACCGGAAAGTGATTTTGATGGGGATAGCGTTCAGTGGAAAAGATGTTGGTTGCAGAATTGAATCGCTTAAGGAGTTGTCTGAATTAAAAAATGAGAAGTCATGAAGAAGTTACCAATAGGTATTCAGTCGTTTGAAGATTTACGAAGCAATGATTATCTGTATGTTGATAAGACAGAAGATATTTACAGGCTTGTCACGTCATCAAAAGTCGTGTTTCTGTCACGCCCGCGCCGCTTCGGAAAGTCGCTCCTTGTGAGCACACTGGAGGAGCTTTACACAAGCAATCAATCATTGTTTGAAGGTCTCTACATATATGATAAATGGGATTGGACCCGGCGCTATCCTGTTATACGGATAGATTGGACAAGTATCAAGCACGATAGTAAAGAAGAGATGGAACGAGATATGTCAGATTATTTGCAGTCAATAGCTACTGTCAACGACATAATACTTACCCGTCAGTTTGCATCCGGTCGGTTTGCCGAATTGATAGAGTCATTGCACCGCAAAGACGGCAATAAAGTGGTTGTGCTTATTGACGAGTACGACAAACCCATACTGGATGCAATAGGCAAGCCGGAAGCAGCAGAAATTCGTGCGTTTCTTCAGGGATTTTATGTGATATTGAAAGGTGCCGACGACCACCTGAAATTTGTCTTTATGACAGGCGTAACGAAAGTGGCCAAAGTGTCAATATTTTCAGCATTGAACAGTCTCAAAGATATTACGTTAGACGATAAATATGCTTCTATCTGTGGCTATACACAGGAAGAACTGGAACGCAACTTTGCGGAATATATTGACGAAACGGCATCTCATTTGGAAATAACAAGGGAGAATTTGCTTTACTACATTTGCAAGTGGTATGATGGTTATACCTGGGATGGCAAGACATCGGTTTACAATCCGTTTTCCACGCTAATGTTTTTTGACAATCAAGACTTTTCTAATTACTGGTTTGATACAGGTACACCTACTTTTTTGATTAATCGTCTCAAAAAACACGGTCTTGCTAAAACCGTATTGGAACCGATAGTTGCAGGTCAGACGGCTTTCAACAGCTACGACCCTGATGAGTTGGAAGATATTCCCTTATTATTTCAAACAGGCTACTTGACCATCAAAAACAAACAACGGGTGGGTAGAAGTTCTCAATATACATTGGAAGTACCCAACATGGAGGTAAAGGAGTCGCTGATGGAATATCTGTTAAGTGCATATACAAATTATCCCCTTTCAAAAATGTCGGCACTTGGACAACAAATGTTGCAACAAATCCTTGATTTCGATGCGAAATGCTTTACAAATAACATGCGTATCATGTTTGCCGACGTTCCTTACACTTTAAAGCCATCCAAGGCGAAAAACCCAGCCAAAGCGGAAGCGAAAAATTTAGCAAATGAAGCCCTTTATCACATCATCTTTCAACTGTGGATGACCATGCTGGGCTTCAATATTCAGAGCGAAAGGATGACCAACCGGGGACGTATAGATGCCGTGTTGCAGCAAGAGGGAGTAGCGATAGTGGTAGAGTTGAAATACCACGCCACTACGAAACTTGATACCTTGCTCAACCAAGCCATCGCGCAAATCCGCGAGAATCGGTATTATGAGCCGTTTCTTGACCGAAAAATCATTCTGCTGGGGATAGCGTTCAGTGGGAAAGATGTTGGTTGCAGGATTGAATCGCTTAAGGAGTTGTCTGAATTAAAAAATGAGAAGTCATGAAGAAGTTACCCATTGGTATTCAGTCGTTTGAAGATTTACGAAGCAATGATTATCTGTATGTTGATAAGACAGAAGATATTTACAGGCTTGTCACGTCATCAAAAGTCGTGTTTCTGTCACGTCCGCGCCGCTTTGGAAAGTCGTTGCTTGTGAGCACCTTGGAGGAGCTTTACACAAGCAATCAATCACTGTTTGAAGGTCTCTATATCTATGATAAATGGGATTGGACCCGGCGCTATCCTGTGATACGGATAGACTGGGCAGGTATCAAGCATGGGAGTAAAGAAGAGATGGAAGCAGATATGTCAGATTATTTGCAGTCAATAGCTACTGTCAACGACATAAAACTTACTCGTCGGTTTGCATCCGGTCGGTTTTCCGAATTGATAGAGTTATTGCACCGCAAAAAAAACAATAAAGTGGTTGTGCTCATTGATGAATACGACAAGCCCATATTGGATGCGATAGGCAAGCCGGAAGCAGCAGAAATTCGTGCGTTTCTTCAGGAGTTTTATGTGATATTGAAAAGTGCCGACGACCATTTGAAATTCGTTTTTATGACAGGCGTAACGAAAGTGACCAAAGTATCAATATTTTCAGCGTTGAACAGCCTTGAAGACATTACGTTAGACGAAGGATATGCCTCTATTTGCGGTTACACACAGGAAGAACTGGAACGCGACTTTTCGGAATATATTGACAATACGGCAGTGCATCTCATGCAGACTAAGGCGAGTTTATTGGACGATATTCGCAATTGGTATGATGGCTACTCCTGGGATGGTAAAACGCCGGTTTATAATCCGGTTTCTACTTTGTTGTTCTTCAAAATGAAAGAATTTTCCAATTACTGGTTTGATACAGGTACGCCCACTTTCCTTATCAACCGGCTCAAAAAACACGGTCTTGCTAAGACCGTATTGGAACCGATTGTTGCAGGTCAGACGGCTTTCAACAGCTACGACCCAGATGAGTTGGAAGATATTCCCCTGTTATTTCAAACAGGCTACTTGACCATCAAAAACAAACAACGAGTGGGTAAAAGTCCTCAATATACATTGGAAGTACCCAATATGGAGGTAAAGGAGTCGCTGATGGAATATCTGTTAAGTGCATATACCAACTACCCCCTTTCGAAAATGTCGGCACTTGGACAACAAATGTTGAAACAAATCCTTGCTTTCGATGCGGAGGGCTTTACAAATAATATGCGTATCATGCTTGCCGACGTTCCTTATACTTTACTCCCATCCAAGGCGCAAGACAAAGCGGAAGCGGAAGCGGAAAATTTAGCAAGTGAAGCCTTTTATCACAACATCTTTCAAATGTGGATGACTATGCTGGGTTTCAATATTCAGAGCGAAAGGATGACCAACCGGGGACGTATAGATGCCGTGTTGCAGCAAGAGAGAGTAGCGATAGTGGTAGAGTTGAAATTCCACGCCACTACGAAACTTGATACCTTGCTCAACCAAGCCATCGCGCAAATCCGCGAGAATCGGTATTATGAGCCGTTTCTTGACCGGAAAATTATTCTGCTGGGGATAGCTTTCAGTGGAAAAGATGTTGGTTGCAGGATTGAACAATTGTCTGAACCGGGATTTTCACAAGATTAAAAGATTAGCAAGATAAGAAATTAAAAATATTAAAAATATAAATTATTAAAGAAATGAAAAAAAAATGTTGTTTATTCGCGGTTTTACCGCTTGTGTTCTCCGTGTTCACCCTGTCGTCATGCGGGGGAGACATAAAGTTGAGTAATGACGCCGGTGTTGAATACCGCTTGCAGAAGAATGCCGACGGATGGGCATTAGGGACGCTTTCCTTTCATGGGAAGCCTGTAGAATCGCCTCTCAACGAAGGTGTGCTCTTTCTCAGAAACGCAAAAGACCGGAACATTCGTCCGGTTCTTGCAAGCAAAGCGAAACGCATTGACAAGCGTACAGTAGAACTGTCCGGTCAGGCGGAAGTTGATGGCGTTAATTTTACGTTTGAAATGCAAGTGGCGCTTGAAAAAGAGCAGGCTGTGGTTTCTCTGACTCCCAAGTGGAAGGTTGATAAAAATTTGCCGGATTGGGAAGTCTGCTTTACCTGGCATGGGAATAATTTTGCCAATGATTGGCGGGTGCAGTCTTATCCGTTTGCCGGCAACAGTACGGAAGTAAATCTTATGCCGATGCGCTATTGCGGCGTCCCCGGTGCTTTGCTTTACCACCCTGACCTGTCCACGGTAGTGCTGTTTACGATTGACAGCCGCTCGGATTATCTGAATCCGACCACATGGACGGGCAAAACATGGTTCACATTCAAAAACGGAGAAGTTTCTCCCACCTTTGTTGCCGGTAGCGGCGGAAAATTGGATGCCGGTATTGATTATGAGTTGCCGTTGCAGTTGTTTCTGGACAATTCCGGCAAGTTCACGTCAAGTATCCCCAACATTATGAAAACGTGGATGCGAGTAACGGATTACCAAGTGGATACCACGCTGTTTGTCCGCACGCCACAGGAAGGGTATGATATGGTGGCACAAGCAAGACGTAACCCGTCGTATTGGATTGAGGGATTCGGTTTTCAGCATAATGATTACGCTGATTTTTGTTATCTCCCGATGTTTCCGACGTTTTCAATTTTCGATTACAGAATGTACCTCAAAACCGGCGAAGCATTTTGGCGGGAACGTGCGTTTAAGAGTATTAAATACCTTTTACAAGGTCAGATACCTAGCGGTGCCTTTCATACCATTCATGATTTAAAGACGCGAAACCTCGAAAAAATGCTCTGGTTTCAGCATTTCAAAGACCATCTCAAAAATAATCCGAAGCAAAAGACCGTTTCGGGATTCAACAGTTCCTGCCACGGGCACAACGCTTTGAAGCCCGATATGAACGCTTTGACGGGACAGAATTTATTGCTCTTATGGAAGATGGTTAAAGACAATGAAGGTGTTGACCATAAGGATTGGTATAACGCAGCCGTCAAATGTTTGGATTGGGTACTCTCACAACAAAATGAAGACGGCGGCTTTTCGCAATGCGTTGATATCGCAACGGGGGAACATGCAGTATCCACCCTTTGTGGACGTACAATGGCTTGTTTCCCTTATGCTTCGGAAATTACCGGTGACCCGAAATACTTGCAGGCAGCACTGAAAGCCGAAAAATGGATACGCGAGAATGTACAGGACAAATTCTGGTACACCGGCTCACATCCCGATTTGCCACCGACAGATTATGAGACAGATGGTGTTTTCAACCTCATTACATATTGGCTTGACAAGTACGACCGTACCAAAGAACAGGATGCGCTCGACAATGCCGTGGCTAATGCCTACTACGCGATACTCCATTGGAGCCCCAAACAATTGAGTTGGGTGAAAAGTCCTACACAGTTGGCACACAGCGAACAGCAAAATTATAATACATACGCCGTTTTTACATACAACAACCACAAATTTGTTGCGCTTGACAGGCTGTACAGGGCAACGAATAACCGCTTGTTCCTGCAAATTCGAGACCGCTCAATACAGAACATTTTATTTACGCTGAGCGAAGACCCAAAGTGGTTGGGTTCAGTGAGTGAAGCGATTGCCGACCCGTGGTTGGAACGGCGACAAGGCTTTGAATATAAAGGGGTGGTTTATCCGGATATTGCTCTCGAATTTATTATGGAGCTGTATGAGTTGGGATTGGCGAAATAAATTGTCTGAACCGGGATTTTCACAAGATTAAAAAGATTAGCAAGATAAAAAATTAAAATATTAAAAATATAAATTATTAAAGAACATGAAAAAAAATTATTGTGTATTAGCGGTTTTACCGCTTGTATTATCCGTGTTCACTCTGTCGTCATGCGGGACAGACATAAAGTTGAGTAATGATGCCGGTGTTGAATACCGGTTGCAGAAAAATGCCGATGGATGGGCATTAGGAACGCTTTCCTTTCATGGGAAGCCGGTAGAATCGCCTCTCAATGAGGGTGTGCTCTTTCTCAGAAACTCAAAGGACAAAACCCTTCGCTATCTGCCTGCAAGCCAAGCGAAACGCATTGACAAGCGTACCGTCGCACTGTCCGGTCAGGCGGAAGTAGATGGCGCCAATTTTACGTTTGAAATGCAAGTGGCGCTTGACACAGAGCAGGCAGTGGTTTCTCTGACTCCCAAGTGGAAGGTCGATAAAAATTTGCCGGATTGGGAAGTCTGTTTTACCTGGCATGGAAATAATTTTGCCAATGATTGGCGGGTACAGTCTTATCCCTTTGCCGGCAACAGCGAGGAGGTAAATCTTACTCCGATGCGCTATTGCGGCGTCCCCGGCGCTTTGCTTTACCACCCCGACCTTTCAACGGTAGTGCTGTTTACGATTGACAGCCGTTCGGATTATCTGAATCCGACCACGTGGACGGGCAAAACGTGGTTTACGTTCAAAAACGGTGAAGTGGCTCCCACCTTTGTTGCCGGTAGCGGCGGGAAATTGGATGTCGGCGTTGATTATGAGTTGCCGTTGCAGTTGTTTTTGGATGATTCCGGCAAGTTCACGTCGAGTATCCCTAACATCATGCAAACGTGGATGCGAGTAACGGATTACCAAGTGGATACCACGCTGTTTGTTCGCACGCCGCAGGAAGGGTTTGATATAGTGGCTAATGCCAGACGCAACCCGTCGTATTGGGTAGAAGGTCTTGGTTTTCAGCACAATAACACTGCCGGATTTTGCTATCTTCTGGAGTATCCTACATTTTCGATTTTCGATTACAGGATGTACCTCAAGACCGGCGATAAATTTTGGCGGGAACGTGCGTTTAAGCAGATTGGATACCTTTTAAAAGCGCAGGTAGCAAGCGGTGCCTTTTATGAAAATTATGATTTAAAGACACGCTATGTTGAGCATTATTACGATTTTGAGCATTTCAAGGAACATTTCAAAAATATGTCGCCGCACATCGTTCCGGGATACAACAATGCCAGCCACGCCCACATCGCCTGGAAGCCCGATATGAACGCGATGACGGGACAAAATCTGTTACTGTTTTGGAAGATGGTTAAAGACAACGAAGGTGTTGACCACAAGGAATGGTATAATGCAGCCATCAAATGCCTGGATTGGGTGTTGGCACAACAAAATGAAGACGGCGGCTTTTCGCAATGTGTGGATATGGTAACAGGAAAACATGCGGTATCTTCCCTTTGCGGGCGTACAATGGTTTCTTTCCCGAATGTTTCGAAAATTACCGGCGACCCCAAATACTTGGAGGCAGCCTTGAAAGCCGAAAAATGGATGCGCGAGAATGTACAGGACAAATTCTGGTACACCGGCTCACACCCCGATTTGCCGCCGACAGATTATGAGACGGACGGCGTTTTCAACCTCATTCAATATTGGCTTGACAAGTACGACCGCACCCAAGAACAGGACGCGCTCGACAATGCCGTGGCTAATGCCTACTATGCGATGCTCCATTGGAGTCCCAAGCAGTTGAGTTGGGTAAAAAGTCCGACGCAGTTGGCACACAGCGAGCAGCAACATTATAATACCTACGCCGTTTTTACGTACAACAACCACAAATTTGTGGCACTTGACAGGCTGTACAGGGCAACAAATAACCGCTTGTTCCTGCAAATTCGCGACCGCTCGATACAAAACATTTTATTTACGCTGAGCGACAACCCACAGTGGCCCGGCACGGTGAGCGAAGCAATTGCCGACCCGTGGCAGGAACGCAGAGGAGGCTTTGAATATAAAGGGGTGGTTTATCCGGATATTGCGCTGGAATTTATTACGGAGTTGTATGAGTTGGGGCTGGCGAAGTAAATTGTCTGAACCGGGATTTTCACAAGATTTGCAAGATTAGCAAGATAAAAAAATAAAAATGAAAGTATTAAGTAAGTGTTTTTTAGCAGCGTGTCTTTTGTTGGGCTTTAATGCCTACGGAAAAGACGAAATTCGCCCGTATTCTGTTCTGCCCGAACCGCAGCAAGTGGAATACACCACCGGCTCTTTCAAATTGAAAGATAAACCGACAATCGCGTTCCCGCCAAAATTGGCAAACGAAGCAACTTTGTGTAGAGACGTGGCGCGCCACGTCTCCGCCGCCATCAACCCCCTCTTGCAAAAAGGCAAAAAATCGGGCGACATCACCCTCGTGTTAGATGCCTCGGTGCTGCCCAAACATCCTGAGGGATATGTTTTGGACATTCAATCGAAAGGCATTGTCATTAAAGCCAATGCGCCTGCCGGGATTTTGTATGGTATTCAGACTTTGCGGCAGTTGCTTGGGACATCATCGGCATCATCAGCATCATCGGCGGCATCGGGACAGACGGGACAGACGGCGGTAGAGACGTGGCGCGCCACGTCTGTACAATGCGGCGATACGACACAATCCGGTACAATACAATGTGGGACGATTACGGATTATCCGACCTTGAGTTGGCGCGCCTTTATGTTGGACGAATCTCGTCATTTTCAGGGGAAAGAGGTTGTGTTCAAACTGTTGGACAATATGGCTGCACTGAAAATGAATGTTTTTCATTGGCATTTGGTGGATGACCCGGGCTGGCGTATTGAAATCAAAAAATATCCCGAACTGACCAAAATCGGTGCTTTCCGCGATTCTACAAGTATGTTTTTTTGGAAAAGCGGTATTTTCGACGGCAAACCTCACGGCGGTTTTTATACGCAGGACGAAATACGGGAAGTCGTTGCTTATGCCTCTGCACTGCACATTACCATTGTGCCCGAAATAGAGATGCCGGGGCACGCCCAAGCCGCCATTGCGTCTTATCCGTGGTTGGGCACGATTGGCAAACCATTGAAAGTGTCCTGCGATTTTGGCGGCAATGATGTATTTAATGTCGCCGACCCCAAAGTGATTGATTTCTTTCACGATGTGCTCACAGAGATGATGGCTTTGTTTCCGGGCAGCGTCATTCATATCGGCGGTGATGAAATGCCGGGTCACTACTATAAAAATTCGCCTTTCGTACAAGAATATATGAAAGCGAACGGCATCAAAACGCCTATCGCCCTGCAAATTGACGCGACAAACAAAATGTCGCAATGGCTCACCGCCCGAAATCGCCACCTGATGGGATGGAACGAAATCACCGGCGCCAAAATTCACGCTTGGCAAGCGGATGAAGATTATGCTGCCGGACAACCCGAACAGCATCTTGCCCCCGGCACCGTCATTCATTTTTGGCAGGGCGACCGGGCACTCATCAAAAAAGCGATAGAAGACGGTTATGATGTTGTCAATTCATTCCACGAATATACTTATTTGGACTATTCTTATGAGTCAATTTCTTTGGAAAAAGCCTATTCCTTTCAACCCGTGCCCGATGGATTGACGGCAGAACAACAAAAGCACATCCTCGGATTGGGATGCCAAATGTGGACGGAATGGACTCCTAATGCACAAAACGTGTATGGAAAAGTCTTTCCCCGCATCGCCGCGTATGCCGAAGTGGGATGGACAGCCCCCGAAAAAAAGGATTACAACAGTTTTCTGAACAGGTTGAACTATTTTCTGACTTCGTGGGAGCAACAGGGCATCCACTATGGGCAGGTTCAACCCATCACCGCCCCGAATTGGGGAGAAGCCCGATGGAAAGACCTGCCGGAAAATCCATTGATAGACCCCGAAGTTTACGGGCTACCGGAATTGGTTATCGGCGACCCGCAAATTTTGACGCCCGGTAAATTTGATGACAAATGGCATGCCTTTTTTCATGGCTTTTCGCATGATACCAAATGGCATACTTGGCTTTTTCATTCCGCTTCAGATGACGGACTTCACTGGAAGGATGTTTCCCACGAAGAGGGGGAAATCGGCATACAATACATTTTCTGCGATGGCGACCGCTGGATACAGTATTATACGGCAAGCACGAGCTATATGAAAGACCCGGAAATGAGAAAAAAATATGGCACAGTAATACGTGCACGGACAACGACAGATTTTAAAACTTGGTCGGAACCTGTTACGCTCATTACGCCGGAGTTGCCCAAAGAGCGCGAAGGCAGCGGCGTAGAAGCACGCAATCCTTGTGTGATACAATTGCCGGATGGTCGTTACAGGATGTATTACAGTGGCGGTATGGTTTATTTGAAAGATGCCGGTTATGGCGAGCCAAAAAATATCTTCTGTGCGGAGGCTGATAATCCGCTGGGTCCGTTCATTAAAAGGGGAGCACCTATTCTGGAGCCTGATGTGAATTTGCCGTTCCGAAACTATGGCTGTGGCGGCTTCAAGGTATTTGGTTATCAAAATGGCTACCTGGCTTTTTACAATCCTATTTATATTGATGCCGAAGACAAATCACGCTCGGAAATCCGTTTGTTGTACAGTCAGGACGGGCTGCAATGGAAAGAAGCCGATTGTAATCCGATTGTCAAACCCGACCCGAATATCCCTTGGCGTTCGGCGATTATTTATCAGCTGGATGTGGTGCCATGGGAAAACAAACTGCTGATGTATTTCAACGCCCGCGAAGGCTGGCGTGGCGGCGCAGAGCGGATAGGGGCGGTCAAACTGGATTTGAATGGCGAGGCACCTGCCGTGAAGTTGGAGAAAACATTTAATAGCAAATAATAATAAAAATAAAAATGAAAATGAAAATGAAAGTATTAAGTAAGTGTTTTTTAGCAGTATGTCTTTTGTCCGGCTTTAATGCCTACGGTAAAGACGAAATCCACCCGTATTCCATCCTGCCCGAACCGCAGCAAGTGGCATACACCACCGGCTCTTTCAAATTGAAAGATAAACCGACAATCGCGTTCCCGCCAAAATTGGCAAACGAAGCAACATTGTGTAGAGACGTGGCGCGCCACGTCTCCGCCGCCATCAACCCCATCTTGCAAAAAGGTCAAAAATCGGGCGACATCACCCTCGTGTTAGATGCCTCGGTGCTGCCTCAAAAGCCTGAAGGGTATGTTTTAGATATTCAGTCGAAGGGGATTGTTATTAAGGCTAATGCGCCTGTTGGTATTTTGTATGGTATTCAGACTTTGCGGCAATTGCTTGAGGCATCATTGGAGGCATCGGCATCATCGGCGGCATCAGGACAGGCGGGACAGACGGCAGGACAAACGGCGGTAGAGACGTGGCGCGCCACGTCTGTACAATGCGGCGATACGATACAATGCGGTACGATACAATGTGGGACGATTACGGATTATCCTACTTTGGGTTGGCGTGCCTTGATGTTGGACGAATCTCGCTATTTTCATGGGAAAGAGGCTGTGTTTAGATTGCTGGATAATATGGCTCGGTTAAAAATGAATGTTTTTCAATGGCATCTTGTGGATTCTGACGGTTGGCGCATCGAAATCAAAAAATATCCCGAACTGACAAAAACAGGTGCTCACCGCGATTCAACAATAAAAAAAGGATGGTGGGATGTTGGTTACGAACACGGTTATTTGGAACGCAAACCCCACGGCGGTTTTTATACGCAGGACGAAATCAGGGAAGTGGTGGCTTATGCCGCCGCCCGCCACATTACCATTGTGCCTGAAATAGAAATGCCGGGTCATGGCGATGCAGCCATTAACTCCTATCCGTGGTTGGGAGTACCAAAAGAAGGTACCCAAAAGACACGCGACAATCTCATGGGAACGTATGTATTTGATGTAACCGACCCCAAAGTAATTGAGTTCTTTCACAATGTGCTCACAGAGGTGATGGCTTTATTTCCGGGCAAGGTCATTCATATCGGTGGCGATGAGGTGCATTTTGATTATTGGAAAAATTCGCCTGCCGTCAGCCAATATATGCAAGAGAAGGGCTTCAAAACGCCTGCCGACCTGCAAGTTGACTTTACCAACACAATGTCGCAATGGCTTACTTCCAAAAAACGGCGTATGATGGGATGGAACGAAATAACCGGTGCAGATGTCCAGGGGGGAAATAATGACCACACTACCGGACAGCGTCTTGCCCCCGGCACTGTTGTTCAATTTTGGAAGGGCGACCCGTCGCTCATCAAAAGAGCAATAGATGATGGCTATAATGTGGTTAATTCGCAGCATCAATTTACTTATTTAGATTACACCTATAAAAGCCTCTCGTTGGAAAAAGCTTATTCATTCTCCCCTGTGCCAAAAAGTCTGACGGAAGAACAGAAAAAAAACGTGCTGGGCTTGGGTTGTCAGTTGTGGACAGAGTTTGTGCCCGACGAAAAAGCCTTGAATTACAGGGTCTATCCCCGCATAGCCGCTATTGCCGAAGTGGGATGGACGGCACCGGACAAAAAAGATTACAAACGTTTCCTGAAAGCGTTGGATTATTTTCTGGCTGATTGGGAAAAACAAGGTATTGAGTATGGTCAAGTTCAAACTGTCGCCCTTGATTGGGGAGAGAAAAGATGGAAAGACCTGCCTGAAAATCCATTGATAGACCCCGAAATTTATGGGCTGCCGAACTGTGTTATTGGCGACCCGCAGATTTTGCTGCCCGGTAAATTTGACGACAAATGGCATGCCTTTTTTCATGGCTTTTCGAGTGATACAAAATGGCGTACTTGGTTTTTCCATTCCGTCTCAGATGACGGATTTCGCTGGAAGGATGCTTCCCATGAAGAAGGAGAAATTGGCATACAATACCTTTTCTGCGATGGCGACCGGTGGATACAGTATTATACGGCTACCACCGAATATAAAGACCCGAAAACGGGAAACCAATATCATAACGTGATACGAGCAAGAACAACGACCGATTTTAAAACATGGTCGGAACCTGTTACGCTTGTGGTGCCGGATTTGCCAAAAGAACGTGAGGGACCAAGAATACAAGCACGTAACCCATGTGTCATCCTCTTACCGGATGGTCGCTACCGGATGTATTACAGTGGTGGTACGGTTTACTTGAAAGATGCCGGTTATGAGGAGCCCAAATATATTTATTGCGCGGAGGCCGACAATCCGCTGGGTCCGTTCGTAAAAAGAGAAGAGCCTATTTTGGAGCCTGATGCAAATTTGCCGTTCCGAAACTATGGCTGTGGCGGTTTTAAGGTATTTGGTTACAAAAAAGGGTATGTGGCTTTTTATAATCCGATTTATATTGATGCGGAAGGCAAATCACGCTCGGATATCCGCCTGTTGACGAGTGACGACGGACTGCAATGGAAAGAAGCCGATTGCAATCCGATTGTCAAGCCCGACCCGAATATCCCCTGGCGTTCGGCTATTATTTATCAGTTGGATGTCGTGCATTGGAAAAATTCGCTGCTGATGTATTTCAACGCCCGTGAAGGCTGGCGCGGCGGTGCAGAGCGGATAGGAGCGGTCAAGTTGGATTTGAATGGTGAGGCACCTGCTGTGAAGTTGGAGAAACCATTTAAACGTAAATAAATACTAATATGTATTTTATTTATAAACGCTGTCTTGTTTTCGCATGTTGTTGTTGCCTGTGTGTCGGGATACAGGCACAGCAACGGTTTTTAGAGAATCTATATGCCGGTTTCATTGAGAACACATCGGTGTTTGAGTGGAATCAGGAAGAGGGACGCGCGTATTTTATACCGGAAAAACATATCTCGCTCAATGGGAACTGGAAGTTCTTTTGGAGTGATACGCCGGAAGGGATTCCCGCCAACTTCTACGTGCCGGGGTTTAATGACCGAAAATGGTCTGCCATTCCTGTGCCGTGCAATTGGGAGATGCAGGGCTTTGGCGATAAACTGTTTCGGAATGTCAGCCTAAGTTTCAAGGCTAATCCACCCTTTGTGCCACGAGAATACAACCCAAGCGGAGCCTATCGAAAAACGTTTACCATCCCTGCGGCGTGGAAAGGCGAGCAGGTCTTTCTGCGCTTCGAGAAAGTGGCGTCCGCCTCTTTTGTGTGGCTCAACGGGCAGGAAGTCGGCTATAATGAAGGCGGACAGGAGCCTGCCGAATACAATATCACGCCATTTCTGAAGTCGGGAACAAACACCCTTGCCGTGATGGTTACCAAATATTCCGACGGGTACTATCTGGAAGACCAGGACTATTGGCGATTAGCCGGTATTTTCGACGATGTGTGGCTGTATGCCGCACCAACTACACGCCTGTTTGATTGGCAAGTGATTACCGATTTGGATGAAACTTATACAAATGCGGATTTACAACTGAACGTTGATATTAAAAGATATACCGAGCAAGCAGCGGCGGCTTTTTCCATAAAAGCTTCTCTGTTTGATAATAATCAAGCAATAGCAGAGTGGACAAGTGACCCTTTCACAATGGATAAGGTCGAAAAAAAAACATTGAAACTTTCGAAAGAAATCAAAAATCCAAAAAAGTGGACAGCCGAAACACCCCATCTTTATACGTTAAAAATGCAATTGCAAACATCGGATGGGAAGGTGCAAGACCGAGCTGAAGCCCGCATCGGATTCAAAGAAACGGAAATCAAAGGCGAAGTTTTTTATCTGAATGGCGTACCGTTGAAGGTGCATGCGCAAAACTCTCACATGCAACATCCCGAAAGCGGGCACACCATGGACGAAGCCACCATCCGAAAAGACATGGAATTGCTGAAACAGTTCAATTTCAATGGCGTGCGCACTTCCCATTATCCGCCGGTAAACAAATACCTCGAACTTGCCGACGAATATGGATTGTATATCATCGATGAAACAGGCGACGAAGCACATGCCACCGACTATGGATTGTATATCACCGATGAAGCAGGCAACGAAGTATATGCCCCCGGGCTTTCCAAAAGACCGGAATATGCGGAGATGTACAGGGAACGCAGTCGGCAGATGGTGCTGCGCGATAGAAATCATCCCAGCGTGCTGTTTTGGAGTGCCGGAAATGAAAGTGGAGGCGGCAACAATATCGCAGAAGTAATCAAAGAAGGGAAAAAATACGACCCTACACGCTATTGGATGTATGGAGATGACCACTATGCCGAAGACATCATCGGACCGCGCTACCCGACCCCCACTGAATTGGAGATGCAGTTTGGTTTGCCCTCGAATGCGGCCGGTTCCAACCGCCGTCCGTCGTTTATGGACGAATACCTCTCTGTTGCCGGCAATGGCGGCGGCGCATTAGACGATTACTGGAAAGTGATTTACACTTATCCCCGTTTGATGGGTGGCGCGATATGGGATTTTGTCAGTCCGGGACTTACGGAAAAAATTCGCTCGCTGACGGATATTTCCACTTACCATACCCCGTCTCATTTGATGGGTAACGCCACTCTGGTGAAAGAGGGCGGCAATACCGTACTCGACCTGAACGGACACGACCAATGGGTGGAGGTTTACCGTCAAGATAATGTCGAAATCACCTCCAACCAATTGACACTCACGCTTCGGGTTTATCCCCGCAAACTAAGCAGCAGTTGCGGTTCATACCTGACCAAAGGCAGTTATCAGTTCGGCATACAGCAAAAAGGCAAAGATTCTTTGGAATTTTACATTTATACGAATAAAAAACACGCCATTTTCGCCCCACTTCCGGCGGATTGGGAATACCGCTGGCACGACATCAAGGCTGTTTACGACGGAAAAGAGATTAGCCTCTACATTGATGGCGCACAGAAAGCAAGCGGCAAAGTGTCGGGAAACATCCGCAATTTCCCTTTTCCTGTAAATATCGGACGCAATGCGGAATTACACGGGCAGGAAACATCGGTCTATATCTGCGATGCCTTGATGGATAATGTCGGCATCTTCACCGAGGCTGTGGACATCAAACGGCTCCCCTCCCCCACCCCACTCGACCCGCAAAAAGCCGTACTTTGGTTGGATTTTGAAAAGGAACAGAACGAAGGGACTTTCTTCAGTTACGGCATAGGTGCCCGCACCTACGGCAGCATCTGGTCCGACCGGAAACCGCAACCGGAAATGTGGCAAATGAAAAAAACAGTACAACCGCTCGCCTTTACCCTGCACGATGCTGAAAAAGGAGCCGTCGAAGTATGGAACAGAAATCATTTTCTGGATGCCGGATATTACCGGACACAGTGGTTTCTGGAAGCCGACGGAAAAATTCTGCAACAGGGCGAGTTGAATTTGAAAACGCCACCACTGAGCAAGGAAATCATCCACATTCCTTTTACGAAGCCAACCATAGAAGCAGGAAAGGAATATCGCATTTTAATTTCTTCGTCCCTGAAAAAAGATGAAATTTGGGCAAAAGCCGGACACGAAGTGGCGTGGGACCAATTGGAATTGCCCTGGTTTGGTCAAGCAAAAAACCAAGCCGACACTCAAGCAAACACTAACCTTCCTGCGCCGACATATTCGGAAACAGCCGAGCAAGTGATTGTTTCCGGCACTCATTTCAGTTATACTTTCGACAAAAAGAAAGGGCAATTAGTATCTATCGTATCTAAGGGCAAGGAACTGCTGCGTTCGCCGTTGGAACTGAATTTATGGCGTGCGCCCTTAGCCAATGAATTGGATGAGTGGAATTCGGAAACAGAATATGTGGTCAACCGGAAAGAAGGTTTTGGAAAAAACCTTGCCTCAGAAATGTATGCGGCAGGCGTAAACAGTTTGGTACACCAACCCATTGCTTTTAAAGTGGAGAAAAACGACAAGAATATCCGTGTTCATATAGAAGATATATCCCTGTTCGGACGAAGTGAATACGGCATCCGCAGCGAAAGCGATTTGACCATTAGCGGCGACGGAAAAATAATCCTCCGGCACACGCTAAAACCGGAGGGACGGATGCCTCTGTGGTTCCCCCGCATCGGTCTCACCCTGACATTGGATAAAAGTCTGAACAGGGTAGACTGGTATGGTCGCGGTCCTCAGGAAAACTACCCCGACCGAAAAACAGGATACAAAATCGGCATTTATCACACAACGGTACAGGAAATGTACGAACCCTACCTCCTCCCGCAAGACTACGGTCTTCGCACCGACAACCGTTGGGTGTCTATGACCGACAATTCGGGTGAAGGGTTGCAATTTTCGGTTAATGAGCATTTCAATTTCAATGCTCACCCGTTCAGCACCGACAATTTGACAAAAGCGACATACACCTACCAATTGAAAGAACAGAACGGTATCACATTCAACTTGGATTATGCCGATTCGGGAGTAGGCTGCACTGCGAGGGGCATTTTTCCTGCTTACAAGGTTGTGCCGCAGACTTTCGAAAGGGAAATAATAATAACTCTCAAAAGAAAATAACGGCAACCGCCCAAAATTACTAAAAAAATGGTAAAAGTCATTTTAAATGCGTACCTTTGCCAAAAAATAATTTGAATTATGGCACGATATTTTAATGTAGCAGGACCCTGCAACGAAGATGACCACTATATGATAGAGGCTTCATCGCGTTTGTCGGGCATCAGAGAACTTATTGACCAACGTCAATATTTTGTGATTCACGCTCCGCGGCAGAGCGGCAAGACAACTCTGCTGCTTGATTTGGTTAACCACATCAATCGCGAGGGCAAGTATTATGCGCTTTATTGCTCATTGGAGGTAGCGCAGGACATTATTGACCCTGCGGAAGGCATTCCAATAGTGGTTGATTGTATTGCAAATGCTTTGGAATGTTCACAAATTCACGGAAGAGATGAATTTGCAAACTATTCACACAATGGCAGTTATGGGCTTCTGTTGTTACGCGCATTAACCAAATTTTGTAGGTCATCAGATAAGCCATTAATCATTTTTTTCGATGAAGCCGACTGCCTGAGCGAGGGTACGCTGATTTCCTTTCTCCGCCAGTTAAGAAATGGGTACAACACACGTGCTCAGATACCGTTTGTCCATTCGATAGCCTTGGTGGGCATGCGCAACATTCGCGACTTCAAAGTGCGGATTCGTCCCGACAGCGAGTCGCTTGGCAGCGCAAGTCCGTTTAATGTGATTAAAGAAGCGATGACTTTTAGCAATTTTACAAAAGAGGAAGCAGTAGAATTGTACGGACAACATACTGCGGAAACAGGGCAGGTGTTTGAACAAGAAGCTATCGACTTGGTTATCAAGCAAACGCAGGGACAGCCATGGTTGGTTAATGCCATTGCATGCGAGGTGATTGAAAAAATGCTCCAATCCGATTATACCAAGCCGGTGACTGCCGAATTGGTGGAACAAGCCATCCAAACCATCATCCTGCGGCGCGACACTCATATCGACAGCCTGCTGGAGCGGCTTAAAGAGGAGCGTGTGCGGCGGGTGATAGAGCCGGTCATCATTGGCGAATTGTCGGAAATTCATACGCAGTCGGACGACTATCTCTACACCAGAGACCTTGGGCTGATAAAGGAGAATAAAGGGGTTATCATGCCTGCCAATCCGATTTATGCCGAAGTAATCATCCGTACATTGAGTGCCGACTCACAGAAAGATTTGCTTGAAAGCAAATATCCCCAACAAATGCCCCACTATCTGAAAAACGGGCATATCGACATGACTTGTCTTATGCAGGATTTTCAAGCCTTTTGGCGCGAAAACAGCGAAATATGGATCGACCGCTACAAATACAGAGAGGCGGCACCACATCTGATTTTGCAGGCTTTCCTGCAACGCGTGGTCAACGGCGGCGGGCAAATCATCCGTGAATTTGCGGCAGGATACAAACGTTTAGATTTGTGCGTGGAATATGCAGGGCAAAAATATCCCGTCGAACTGAAACTCCGCCGCAGTGCCAAAACCGAAGAAAACAGTTACACCCAAATACTCGGCTACATGGACAGATTAGGTGCCAAAGAGGGTTGGCTACTTATCTTCGACCGCCGCCCCGATATAGATTGGGATGCTAAAATTTATCTCAAAACAGAAACGGTGGAGGGGAAAACCGTTACGATAGTAGGGTGTTAGTTAAAAAAAAATATCTACCTTTGCAGCGACATTTAATATTTAAAATTCAACAAAAATGAACAAAAAACAATGTATTCAACGTTTGTTTGCTGTCATGATTTTGGCTGCAGCGATGGCTTTTCAGGTGCAAACTTATGCTCAGGTTTCTTTCGGGAAAGCCGAAAAAATCAACAGTGGCTGGCAATTTCATTTGGGCGACGTGTCCAATGCACAGGCAGTTGGTTTCGATGCCGCCAAGTGGCGCACCGTCGATTTGCCGCACGACTGGAGCGTTGAAGGAGTGCTTAATCAGGGGCTTGCCGCCTGTACCGGCTGGCTGCCCGGAGGCATCGGTTGGTACCGTAAAACCATCGACATCCCGCAAGGCAAAACGGGCGACAGGGTATATCTTTACTTTGAAGGCGTGTATAACCGTAGCGAAGTCTTTGTCAACGGACATTCCGTGGGCAAGCGTCCCAACGGCTACATCTCGTTCATGTATGACGCCACGTCATACGTCGAGGCGGGCAAACCTGCCGTTATTGCCGTGCGTGTAGACCACAGCCGATCGGCGGACTCGCGCTGGTACACCGGCTCGGGCATCTACCGCGATGTGTGGCTGGTAACCTCCGGTCCCGTGCATATCGCACAATGGGGCGTATTTTGCCGCACCAAATCCGCCGACAAGGGAAAGGCGGTACTGACAGTGGATACAGAAGTCGAAAACGGCTCGGATGCGGGTGTCGACCTCACTGTGGTGCAGCAATTGCTCGATGCCAACGGAAAGGAAGTGTCCAAAGCATCGAAAAAGATAAGCCTTCCGGCAAAAGCCGGCGGGAAAGTTACTTCGGATATGAATGTAGGCAAACCATTGCTGTGGAGTGTCGAGAAGCCGAACCTGTACCGGTTGAAAACCACCATCGTGCAAAACGGCAAAACGATTGACGAAACGGAAACCGCAACCGGCATCCGCACCTTCACCTTCGACCCCGACAAAGGATTTGCGCTCAACGGCAAATGGATGAAACTCAAAGGCGTGTGCCTCCATCACGATGCAGGCGTGCTCGGCTCGGCTGTTCCCCGCGAAGTGTGGAAACGCCGCCTGCTGACACTGCAAGAAATCGGATGCAATGCCGTGCGTATGTCGCACAACCCGCAGGCACCCGATATGTACGAACTGTGCGATGAATTGGGTATTTTGGTGATGGATGAAGGGTTTGACGAATGGGAATTTCCCAAGTACAAATGGCTCGAAGCCTGGACCAAAGGAAAGCCGGGATTAGACGGCTCCTACGATTTCTTCGAGGAATGGGGCGAGCAAGACCTTGCCGATATGGTTCGTCGCAACCGTAAGCATGTATCCATCTTTGCGTGGAGCATCGGCAACGAGGTGGATTACCCTAACGACCCGTATTCGCATCCGGCTCTGGACTCCATCAGAATCAACCAGCCGCAGTATGGCAGCTACAAACCCGAACAGCCCAAAGCCGAACGATTGGGCATAATAGCCGCGCGGCTGGCAGCTGTGGTAAGGAAGCATGACCCGTCGCGCCCCGTGACTGCGGGATTGGCAAGCCCGGCGATGTCCAACCTTACCGGATACCCTGATGCACTCGACATTGCAGGCTATAACTATGCGGAAAACCGGTATGGTCTCGACCACAAAGCCTACCCCAAACGGGTGATTTACGGCAGCGAGAACGGCCATTCGATGTCGGAATGGAAAGCCGTTCGCGACAACGGGCATATCTTCGCGCAATTCCTGTGGACGGGCGTCGACTATCTCGGCGAATCCAAAGGATGGCCGTCGCGCGGATATTATACGGCACTGCTGGATTTCGGCGGGTTCATCAAGCCGCGCGGGTATTTCCGCCGGGCACTCTGGTCCGAAAAACCGGTGGCTTACATCGGCACTTACCCTGCCCCCGACAATAAATGGGCGTTGTATATGGATGCAGCACCGGTCTGGAACTATGCCGAGGGGCAGAACATCCGCGTGGTATGCTACACAAACGCCGCCGAAGCCAAGTTGTTGCTTAACGGAAAGGAAGCAGGAGCCGCAAAAAAATACGACGACAACACGGGCATCATTGGGTGGGATATCCCCTATACGGCAGGCACGCTGGAAGTGGTGGGCATGGACGCCGCAGGGAACAAAACCTGCGAGTATGCCATCCGCACGTCGGGGCGGCCACATACGCTGACGGCTACGGTTGACAACAGCACCGTGGCGGCAGACAGAGGACTGGCGCAAATCACATTGAATGTGGTTGACGAAAACGGCATACCGGTAATACTCTCGGACGACGAGGTAACCTGCACCATCGACGGTCCTGCCCGATTGCTGGGACTGGAAGCAAGCAACAATTCGGACATGGGCAATTACCGCGACAACGTACAGCGCGTTTTCCGCGGACAGTTGCTGGCTTACATACAGGCAACGGGCGAACCGGGCGCAATCACCGTGAAGTTTACGGCGCCGTGGCTGAAACCGGCAGAACTGAAATTAAACAGTACTTATACTGTGAAGACAATAGAAAACGGACTTATAACGCTCGATGGTAAACAAGATGAAGCCGTTTGGTCACAGGCGGATTCAATCACTTCATTCGGCAACCCCTGGAATAAGGCAGTTTCACCTCCCACCTCGCTGCGAATGTTAAAAGACAATCGGAATTTGTATTTCATCTTTCAAGTCATTGACAAGGAAATAGTGCTGGAACCCAATTTCTCCAATGAACGGGGTGTGGAAAAAGAAGACCGTGTAGAATTGTTTTTTTCAAAAGACACAGCAATGAATGATTACTATTGCTTTGAGGTGGATGCACAAGGCAGAACGCTTTCTTACAGGGCGAGTTATTACCGTCAGTTCAATTTTGAATGGGAGCCGCCTCACGGGTTTCTGACCGCTGCTCAAATTCATTCCACCGGCTACACGGTAGAAGGTTCCATTCCCCTTGAATTTATTCACAGCATCGCTTCCGGCGGACAAGTCTATTTGGGGGCCTATCGCGCCGAATTTTCCAAGCAAG
>BNTU01000037.1 GCA_025996835.1 Bacteroidia bacterium | reverse complement strand
CCAGCCTGCCTTTAGCTGACGGGTAATAACAACGTGCCAATGTATTTTCTAATCTCAACATAATCCCAATAATTTTTCGGCGGCAAAGGTACAACAAATTTTTTAATTATGAGGTATTTTTTTAGAGTTATTTCAAATAATAATCGTACCTTTGCACCCAACGGAGAATTATTGTGGGTCAAGCCCGCAATGACGCCCGTAATTTTTAATTTTTAATTTTTATTTGATATGGAACAAACCCCATTTTTCTGGTTTATTTTGGCGATGGCGGCGATTGTGCTGTTGTCCCTGTTTTTGCACTATGTGCCTGTGGTGCTGTGGATTAATGCCAAAGCATCAGGTGTTAACATTTCGCTGTTGCAGCTCTTTTTGATGCGGCTACGCAAGGTGCCGCCCCCTGTGATTGTCAATGCGATGATTGAGGCGCACAAGGCGGGTTTGCGCAACATCACGCGCGACCAGTTGGAGGCGCACTACCTCGCCGGAGGGCATGTAGAGCGCGTAGTTCATGCGTTGGTATCGGCTGAAAAGGCGAATATCGACCTGAGTTTTCAGATGGCGACTGCGATTGACTTGGCGGGTCGTGATGTGTTTCAGGCAGTGCAAATGTCTGTGAATCCGAAAGTTATCGACACTCCTCCCATCGCGGCGGTGGCGAAAAACGGTATTCAGCTGCTCGTGAAAGCCCGCATCACAGTGCGCGCCAACATCAAGCAATTGGTGGGCGGAGCCGGCGAAGAAACGGTCATAGCCCGCGTTGGCGAAGGCATCATCTCGTCCATCGGCACGGCAGAATCGCACAAAGACGTGCTGGAAAACCCCGACAGCATCTCCAAAGTGGTGCTGAAAAAGGGCTTGGATGCTGGCACAGCGTTTGAAATCCTATCCATCGACATCGCCGACATCGACATCGGTAAAAACATCGGTGCGGAGCTACAAATGGACCAGGCACAAGCCGACAAGAACATCGCGCAGGCAAAAGCCGAAGAACGGCGCGCAATGGCAGTAGCAAGTGAGCAAGAAATGATTGCCAAGGCGCAGGAAGCCCGCGCAAAGGTGATTGAAGCCGAAGCAGAAGTGCCAAAAGCCATGGCAGAAGCCTTCAGAAGCGGCAATCTCGGCATCATGGATTATTACAAAATGAATAATATCCAAGCGGATACGAGTATGCGAGCTACTATTGCGAAGCCAGTTAAAAAATAGTTATGAGTTATGAATTATGAGCTCGGTAATTAGCTGATATACTATAATTTACAACTTTTATGCTCAGAAAATCACTTTTCAAAAAGCGAAAATGAAAACATTTTTCACTTTTCAAAAAGCGAAAACAAAAACACTTTTTACTTTTCAAAAAGCGAAAAATATAATATTTTTCGCTTTTGTATCATAAAAAGTATTACCTTTGCACCGAATTAATAAAGAGTATTATGGAAAATGATGTAACAGAAGTGCTGTACACAGCATTTAACAGGAAATTGGCAAGGGTATCGCTTGAACACAAACGGTATCTTTACACTCAAATCAACTGGAACGCCCGGATGATTGGGATAAAAGGCGCACGAGGTGTGGGCAAAACAACGCTTTTGCTACAACACATCAAGTTGGCATTTACAGATGCCAACACGGTGCTGTATGTTTCGTTGGACGACTTGTGGTTCAAGACCAATTCGTTGGTGGAACTTGTTGAATACGTTTATACTCATGGTGTTACACATCTGTTTATTGACGAAGTTCATCATTATCCCAACTGGTCGCAAAATCTGAAAAATATCTACGACAACTATCCCGATTTGAACATTGTTTATACCGGCTCGTCCATGTTGGAAATCGACAATTCAAAAAGTGATTTGAGTCGGAGGCAAACGGTCTATGAATTGCAGGGCTTGTCATTTCGGGAATATCTTGCGTTTGAAGGAATCATGTCGATGTCGCCTCTTTCGTTGAGAACACTTGTGCAACAGCACTTAAAAATAGCAATGGGGATTACCACACAAGTCAAAATTTTACCGTTATTTGAAAAATATCTAAGAAATGGTTATTATCCGTTTTACAAAGATGTTGGAGAGGATTTTTTCATGCGGTTGCAGACAGTTGCCTCGCTTGTAATTGATTCTGATTTGCCTGCTGTTGAGGATGTTGAATATGCAACCGTTCAGAAAGCAAAAAAAATGTTGATGATTTTGGCGCAGCATGCTCCGTGCACGCCGAATATCAGTCAATTGTGCAAAGAATTGGAAACCACGCGGGATTTGGGCTTAAAACTGCTCTATGCTTTGGACAGGGCGGCTTTGCTCAATTTATTGGCTTCGGAAATCAAAAATTACAAACAGCTCTCGAAGCCCGACAAAATCTATCTGAACAATACCAATCTAATGTATGCCCTAACGCAACAAGTGGATAAGGGCAGTTTGCGGGAAACTTTTTTTTGCAATCAACTCAGCGCAGTCAGTTCGGTGGTAATGCCCAAAACCGGCGATTTTTTAGTGGACGGCAAAATGCTGTTTGAAGTTGGCGGCAAAGGCAAAACCTTTGTGCAGATAAAGGACATACCCGACAGCTATTTGGCTATTGATGACATAGAATTTGGACGCAAAAACAAGATACCATTGTGGATGTTCGGGCTGTTGTATTAACTTTCACAAAAAAATCGTATCTTTGTCGCCGAAAAAAAAAATAAACATTTATGCGTCTTCAAGTCATTGATTTTCTGAAAGGTTATTCTATTTTCACAATAGTGCGTTTTCATCTTGTGCAGAATTTCCCGTTGCCGGATATTTTAGCGAAGCCCATCTCTTTTTGGTGCGGCGGGTGTGCATGTGTTCGTTTGAAAAAATTTTCTACTTGCTTTGTCATCTTAATCGTTTTCAATATGTTAGCATCTTGTTCGGACGAAACTCGGCATTCATACATCTTTATCGGTGACTCTTTGGTTGAGGGGTACGATACGGAAAAACATTTCCCGACATTGTATATTGACAACAAGGGAGTAGGCGGCTACACAATTCAAAACTGCAAAAATCTTAATCTGAATTGCAGCGGCTCTGTTGCTGTTATGCTTGTTGGAACAAATAATTTGCATGGCAACATCACTGATGAAAACTTCATAAACGCTTTCATCGCACAATACATTGAGTTGGTAGACAGTTTGCATGCGGATAGACTCATTGCTATTTCGATATTGCCACGAAACAACCGCGATAATACGCAAATAAGACTGCTGAACAATGCTCTGCGTAATGCTTTGTCGGACAAGGAGAATGTAACCTTTTTGGATGTGTTTGATGCTTTTTCGCACAATGCTGGCATAAACCCCGAATACACAACGGATGGGGTGCATTTGAGTCACTGGGGGTATGTATTGCTGACTGAACGCTTAAATCAAGTTTTATGAAAATTATTATCACTACTTTTTTATGTTGTTGCGTAACGGTTGCCGCCTCTGCTCAAACTGTTTCGATTGGGTTGCGCGACAATCAGTATGCTCATATTCAATATGTTGCAAAAACAGGGCTGCTGGCAGAAGTGGAACAAAGCCTGTTTATGAACGGAGTAAATTTTCAGCACATACAAGGTTTTGTGGGCTACAGGCGGGACTTTAACTACCTGAATGGAGATGTTCGCGCCTATTACGGAACAACTTATGGCAGTATTTATCAAGACTACGGGCTGAAAATTTCCGCCGAAACGACTTTTTCTAAGCGGTGGGGCATCGGGCTTGCGCTCAACCCGCATGAGGATTCGGATTATGGCTACACAACCTGCTATGTTGCTTCCGTGTTTTGTTCTGTGTTTAAGGAAATTGCCATTGAGCTATCCTCCACCAACATTCCGGAATACCGACAAGCCACAAATCGTCTGAAAGCCGGACTGCGTTTTCATTCAGGAAATCTGTATGTAAAACCGCAAATTTCAATTCCAACCGAAGGCAACATCAAATATGCGCATGTATTGTGCGGGTTTGATTACACTTTTCAATAATGAATATCAAAGAAAAAAAATATATGAAACGAATAATTTCTTCCGACCAACTGCCAATCAACGCTGATGGTTCAGTATTTCACCTGCACCTCAAGCCTGAGCAATTGGCAGATACCATTGTGATGATGGGCGACCCTGAGCGGGTGCCTGTTGTTGCTTCCCATTTCGATTCTGTGGAATTTGACCAGCAAAATCGGGAATTTCGCACCATCACGGGCATGTACAAAGACAAGCGCATCACAGCACTGTCGCACGGCATTGGCTGCGACAATTTGGATATTGTGATGACCGAATTGGATGCTTTGGCGAATGTTGATTTGCGAACGCGGGAAGTGAAAATACCACGGGGGACTGTGGGGCAAGCCCGCAATAATGTACCGTTTCGGCAGCTCACGCTGGTGCGCATTGGCACTTCCGGCGGTTTGCAGCCCTCTTGCCCGATTGGTTCGTATGTGGCTTCGGAAATCTCGATGGGGATGGATGGGCTGCTGTATTTTTACGAAGGTGGTGCCAAATTGAATGACTCTCAACTGGCTGAAAAATTTATTCAGCAGACACGATGGAATAAATGGCTGGCAGCACCCTATTTTGTGCATTCGGATGCAGAATTATTGAAGCGCATCGGGCGCAATATGATTAGAGGCATAACTATTTCTGCCAGTGGTTTTTATGGTCCGCAAGGGCGACACGTGCGGCTGGGCTTAGCCAATCCCGACCAAAACACACTCATCGAATTGTTTGAATACGAAGGGCTGAAAATCACCAATTACGAAATGGAAAGTGCCGCATTGGCAGGCTTAGCCGCCTTGATGGGACACAAAGCCATGACAGTCTGCCTCATCATTGCCGGACGCTATTCCGGCGAAGTGAATACGGACTACAAAGGCTCATTTAATGGGCTGATTACTAAGGTGTTGGACAGGATATAAACAGCATCCGGCGCAAAGCCCCACCTTTTTTTATTTCTCCCGCATGTAGATATTGATGGGCGTGCCGGTCAGTTTCCAATGCTTGCGAATTTGATTTTCCAAAAAACGCTTGTATGGCTCTTTCACCCATTGTGGGAGGTTGCAGAAAAACACGAAACTGGGGATGGGGGTGTTTGGAAGTTGCGTTATATACTTGATACGCACTACTTTGCCTTTTATCGTTGGCGGTGGGGTGTGTTCGATAATCGGGAGCATCACCTCGTTTAATTGGTGCGTTGGGATTTTTGTGTTGCGAATGTCATAGACTTCCTGCGCTGTTTCGAGCACTTTGAAAATGCGCTGTTTGGTGAGCGCGGAGGCAAAAATCACCGGCACGTCCACAAAGGGTGCCATACGCTCGTGAACGGCGTTTTCAAATGTTTTCAAGGTGTTATTGTCCTTATTTTCAACCAAATCCCATTTGTTGACCACCACTACCAAGCCCTTTTTGTTTTTCTGCACCAATGAAAAAATGTTCATGTCTTGGGCTTCGATGCCGCGCGTGGCATCGAGCATCAGCACACAGACATCGGCATTTTCGATGGCGCGAATGGCGCGAATGTTGGAGTAGTATTCCAAATCTTCGTTCACCTTGCCTTTTTTGCGGATGCCTGCCGTATCGACCAAGTAGAATTTCAGCCCGAATTTGTCGAAAAGGGTGTGGATGGAGTCGCGCGTGGTGCCGGCAATGTCCGTCACGATATGGCGTTCTTCGCCGATGAAAGCGTTGAGCATTGAGGATTTTCCGGCATTGGGTCGCCCTACAATCGCGATTTTCGGCACGTTTTCTTCCAATTCTTCTTCGGTGGATTTGGTGAATTTTGAAACTAATGTGTCCAATAAATCGCCCGTCCCGGAGCCGTTGAGGGCAGAAATAGTGTACGGGTCGCCCAAGCCGAGCGCGTAAAACTCCGCCGATTGTGCGTGTAAATCGAAATTATCGGCTTTGTTAGACACCAACAAAACAGGTTTTTTGCCCTGCCGTAGCATTCGCGCCACTTGCTGGTCGAGGTCGGTAATGCCTGTCAGCACGTCCACCACAAACAAAATCACGTCAGCCTCTTCGATGGCTACCTGCACTTGTTTGTTGATTTCGCCCTCAAAGACGTCCGCCGAGTTCATCACCCAGCCGCCCGTGTCGATGACCGAAAACTCGTGTCCTGTCCACTCCGCCTTGCCATACTGACGGTCGCGCGTGGTGCCCGAAGTTTCGTCCACGATGGCTTGACGACTTTGTGTCAAACGATTAAAAAGAGTTGATTTGCCCACATTGGGGCGACCTACGATTGCTACTATATTGCTCATAATCAATGAAATAATGAAAAGCAACGCAGCCTTTCAGAGCACAAAGGTACGCAAAAAATCGTCAGATAATAGCAAAAGATGATTTTTTGATTACAGCACCCCGAACGATAAACCGCCGATGTAGGTGAAAATGCAGCTAATGATGCCGATGACGAACAAACCTACTACGCAAAATACGAGGCTCACGTTGTTGTAGCGGTTGTTTTTGAAGCGAGGAACGGCTTCTGCTTCCGGCTCAAGGATAAACATCGCCTTGATAATCAGCAAGTAGTAAAAGAGCGAAACTACCGTGTTGAGTGCTGCAATAAGGACTAAAACATACTGCCCCTGCTCGGCTGCCGCCATAAAGATGAAAAATTTGCTGAAAAACCCTGCCCAGATGGGAATGCCTCCCAGCGAGAACACCGCAAACATCATCACTAACGCCAATTTGGGGTTGCTTTTATAGAGTCCGTTGAATGCGGCGATGCGCGTGTCGCCTCCGTTTTGATTTTCTACTGCCGAAATGACGCCGAATGCTGCCATATTGGAAAACAGATAGACCAGCACGAAGAACACGGTCGCCATCATCCCTTGGGGCGTTCCGGCGATGATGCCCAGCATGATATAACCCGCCTGCGAGATAGACGAGAAGGCGAAAAAGCGTTTGATGTCTTTCTGGCGGACGGCAAACAAGTTGCCGAGCGTAATCGTGATGACGGTGAGCCACCAAATTATCGTCGTCCACACGCCTTGCAGCGGTGCAAAAACTTGATACAGCGCAAAAATCAACGCAAAAGCCGCCGCCCCTTTCGAGGCTACCGACAAATAAGCCGTAACACTCGTGGGCGCACCTTCATACACATCTGCCGTCCACAAATGGAAAGGCACCAGCGAAAGTTTGAAACCCAAACCGGCAAAGAAAAATACAAATCCGGTGATAATCAACCCGTTAATGCCATTTGCAACTAACGAATTTGCCATATCGGTGTAGTAAAAACTGCCCAACACGCCGTATAAAAACGACAGCCCAAAGAGCATGATTCCCGAACTCAAAGCAGAGATAAACACGTATTTCACACCCGCCTCAGCCGATTTTTCGCGCGATTTATTGTAGGCACACAAGCACGCCAGCGGCAGCGAAGCCGTTTCCATACCTATGTATAGCAGCATAAAATTGTTGGCGGAAATCATCAAGTACATTCCCAGCAGCGTGACGAGCGTGATGGTGTAAAATTCCCCCTGTCGCACCGCCGTTTCGTTGGATTTCAGCCAGCCATTGGCTTGCAAAAACACCATCAGGGTGGTCACATTCAGGATATTTTTCATAAAAATGGTGAGTGTCGAGCGGGTAAACATACCCCCAAAAGCCTTCACCGTGCCACTGCCACCAAAAAGCGGGTAAAACATTTCGACAAAGCCATACGCCGTAAGCAGCGCAAACAATGCTACAGCAATCCCCTGAAAGTATTTTTTCCCTTTCTTGGAGCCAAAAGCATCATATAAAAACAAAAAGACAAACAGAATAACCAATCCTATTTCCTGTCCCAAATACAAAAAGTTGCTAAAATCCATCTTATATATTTATTTTCTCAATTATCGGTACCAAACTATTGTTGATGATGTCGGAAACGCCACTTGGGTAGCAGCCGATGAAAACGATTGCTACAAGCAGACCTACCAACGATACTTTTTCAAACCATGCGGCATCCGTCAAACTGCTGTGTTCGGGGTTGTGAACGGGTCCGTAGAGGATTTTTCCAACCGTGCGCAGGATATAAACCGCCGTGATGACAATCGTGCAACAGGCGAAAATCGTCAGGCTGCGGTGAAACAAATCGGCGTGTTGGAATGCTCCCACAAATATCGTCATTTCCGCCACAAAGCCGCTCAATCCGGGCAATCCCAGCGAGGCAAAACCTGCCAGCACGTATGCTACGGAGGCAAACGGCATGATTTGCATCAGTCCGCCCAACTCGCGAATGTCGCGCGTGTGGGTGCGCCCATAAATCAACCCGATAATCGCAAAGAAGAGTGCCGTCATCAACCCGTGCGACAACATTTGCATCACCGCGCCCGTCATCGCCGTTTGATTCATCATCAAGAGCGCAAACAGCACCAATCCGCAGTGCGACACCGACGAATAGGCGTTAATATATTTCAAGTCGGTCTGCACAACGGCACTCAAACCGCCGTACACCACACTGAAACCTGTTAAAATTAAGAATATCCAGCCCAATTCGGCTGTCGCTTCGGGCATCAAATACATCGCAACGCGGAAGCAGCCGTAGCCTCCGAGCTTCATCAAAACCCCTGCGTGGAGCATTGACACCGCCGTTGGCGCACTCGCATGACCGTCGGGCGACCAAGTATGGAACGGGAACATCGCACCCAAAACACCAAAGCCCAGAAAAGTGGTTGGAAACAGCCACCGTTGGTATTCAATGGGGATATGGAGTTGCGCGATTTCCAACAAATTCATCGTAGAATGCCCGGCAGCGTAGTAAATCCCAATGATGCCAATCATCAAAAACGCCGAGCCGCCCATCAACATCAGCGTCAATTTCATCGCCGAATATTCCTTGTTTCCTGTTCCCCAAAGCCCTATGAGCAGGTACATCGGTATCAACGCGACCTCGTAAAACATAAACATCGTGAACAAATCGACGGAGATAAAGAAGCCATATACCCCAATCGAGAGGAGGCAGTACCAGATAAAAAACTCCTTCGCCATCTTCATGTTCCACGACGAAAACACGCCCGTGAACACGATAATCGACGACAGCGCAATCATCAGCACCGAAATGCCATCCACACCCACCGCGTAGGCGATATTCAGCGGCTCATACCACATTGCAGAAGCCGTAAACAGCATCGTAGCCGCATTGCCTGCTGCACGTTCCTGCAAAAAAAGCGTGGCTAAAATGCCCGTCAGCACCACCAAAACGGATGCACCGGTTATCATAACTCCCCGAATCGCTTTCATATTGTCCTTGCACAGCAGCAAAGCCAAAATCATCAGCACGGGAACCGCCACAAATAAAGATAAAATGTTCATTATATCATCAGTTTTTTATACACTTTAACATATCTCACAAAAAACGGTGCAAAGGTAAGATAAATTTTTATTCAATGCAACTGTTAAATAAAAATTTCACACATTTTTGTTTTTTAGGAATTTTTGTTTTACCTTTGCGCCCGATTTGGCTCCCTGCGGGTTGAGCGGATCGGACGATATTTGCTTGAGTGAATGAGCGAATACGAGTGATTAACAGATTAAAAATAAGGAGATTAGATTATGAAGACGTAAATGTGGTGATACGCACATTGTAAATTAGGGAAAAGCATTTTAGGTTATTCTTTCTGACTGAAAATTTAGCGATTAGCAGTAAAGGAAAGGTTAAGTTGAAATGTTCGCGTGTTTAGCGTGGACTTTTACTTATACCGCCTTTACGGGTTTCGCTAAATACCTCAGTCAGCGGGATACTTCAAAATTAGTACCGCGCTTTTTTTATGTGTGTATTTGGCAGAGTAACCTGCTATGGTGCAAAAAGATAGGAAAAAATCTTGCGAACCTATTGAAAATAAAAGAGCAGAAAAACAATTTATTTTAATTTTTTTGTCCGTTTAAGGGACGGACGGTAAGCAAATTTCAAAAATGAAAAAGAAATTTTTATTAGTTGGCGTAGTTGCCATGTTAGGGTTTGGTGCTTTTGTAGTAACTTCTTGTGATGATGATGAAGAGACTTGTACTTGTCAAGGAGAGTCTGCCACTTTAGCAGAAATCAATAAAGGTCAGACAGAGGACGGAGAGCCTACTTTCAGTAGCTGTGCAGAGGCAGTTGAAGCTATGTGCAACGATTAACAAATCCCAAATGTGATGATGGAATTGGCTTTTTCAAGAAAGCCGATTCCATTTTAATAAACTATTATGAACAAAAGAATAGAAATATACAGCCTTATCGCAGGCACAGTGTTTTTGATTTCCGGCATCGCGAAGGCATTAAGTGCCAGCAGTTTTGCCAATTTAATTGCCCAATATGGGTTTGAGAGTCTGCAGTTTTTGGCACCGCTCATCGTTTTGGCGGAAGTGGCGTTGGGCTTGTTGCTCATTTTCCGGATTGGGCTAAAGCATACGGCGTTGATTAGCACGCTGTTAGTGGCTGGTTTTACGCTGATTTTTGCCTACGGGCTTATTTTTAGCGGCATTGAAGATTGCGGTTGCTTCGGCAAAATTGCGGTGTTGAACACCTCGCCTGTTTTTACGTTTATTCGCAATGCCGTCTTGATTTACTTGCTGCTCGCTGTGTGGCGAAAGAGCGAGAGCAGTTGGCAGATGAGCCAATGGACTGTCTGTCTGCTCGTTGTGGTGATGGTCGCGGTCGCATTTATGTCCGGCTACACTTACCACAGTAGCAGCAAGATGCGAAAGGCAAAATATAGTTTCAAAGCATTGAACGGCAATGTGTTAGATGAATTTATCACCACCTCCAAAGACTCAACCTATTTGGTGTTTGCATTCACCTATTCCTGCCCTCACTGCATGAATTCCATCGAAAATTTGAAGCAATATGAGGCTTCCGGCACAGTGGACAGGGTTATTGGCTTAGCGTTGGAAGATTCAGTGAAGGAACAGAAATTCAGAGCCATTTTCAATCCCAACTTTCCTGTCAACAACTATCCGGCAAAAACGCTGTCACGCTTAACAAAATCATTTCCAACGGCATATTACATCCGCAACGATTCCATCATAGCCGAATTGTCGGGCGTATTGCCGTGCAGCTATGTGTTTGCAAAAACGCTGCATTTGCCGGTATCAGCCCTGCCGCTGTGAAAATTTTCTACAAAATATTTTTCACCTCTTTGAAAGCATAGCTGCGCTGTTCGCCGCCGTCAGTTCGCAAATGGAGCAAACCTTCATTGGAAACGGACTGAATTTCGGCGCGAAATGCTCCGTTTTTATCGGCATAGTCGTGGAAACCTGTTTTGCGGTAAAGTGCTTGTTCATAGGCTGTTGCGATTGTTTCCGTTTTGCCGGATTTCAGTTGTTCATAGACCTTATATATATGGTGCAAAATTTCGGACAGTAAATCGTCCAAATTGGTGTCTGTGCCTGTGATTTGTTTGATGGAAATGGGGTTGGGGGCATTGCTTTTGAAGTCTATTTGATTGACATTCAGACCGATGCCGATGATTGAGCGGGTGATTTGGGTGGCTTGCCAATCATTTTCGATTAAGATGCCAGCGATTTTGTGGTTGTTTATGTAGATGTCGTTGGGCCACTTGATTTGGATGCTTGGGAGGGGATTGCGGGTCAAGCCCGCAATGACGGTGTTTGACAATGCCTCCGCTAATGCCTTGGTTAATGCCAATGCTACTGCTTTTGACAACAAAAAATGTTGGGTTGATGACAAAAAATTTGGATGGAGCAACAGGCTGAATGTCAGGTTTTTACCTGCTTCTGCTTCCCAATAATTGCCTGCTTGCCCGCGACCGGCTGTTTGTTCTGTTGCCACTACAACGGTGCCTTCGGGCAATGATTTATTGCTGCTTGACAACTCTTTCAGGTAGCGGTTGGTGGAGTCGGTCGATGGGATGCGGATGATTTTCACAGCAGTTTTTCTAAAAAATAGGTGATTTGTTTTTTCCACCAATCCCAATCGTGGTTCACATCGTTGCCCCAAATATCGAACCATGCGGGAATCGCTTTGCTAAGTAGCACATTTTGAAGTTGGTAGGTGTCGTGCAGCATCGCATCTTCGTAGGCACCGCGACCACAGCAAAAAATCAACCTCGCCTGTCTGAACTGCTCTAAATAATTGCTGTCGTGATTGTTAGGCAGATAATCAATGGGCGAATTTAAATAAATTTCGGTTGGTTTGTAATTGCCGAAAAAACGTTCGGAGGAATAAAGTCCGCTCAATGCAATCACCGTATCGACTGTCCACGGATAGCGAAAAAAGAAATTTGCCGCATGAAAAGCACCCATTGAGCAGCCTGTGAGCAGCAATTTTTGGTCATCGTTGTTATTGTTTTGCTTGCTGTGCCACAGGATGGACGGAATCAACTCTTCGCTGATGTATTTGAAATACTGCTCGTGCCGCCGTATCGCCGCCAAACGGTCCCAGCCACCTGCGAAAAAAGTTTCTCTGTCAATGCCGTCCGCCGTCCAAATCTGCATTTTGCCGGCATCGATAAAACCGCTGACGGTATCAATCATGCCGAAATCCTCGTATTGAAAAAATCGCCCGTTGGAAGTCGGGAAAACAAGCACCGGCTTGCCCTTGTACCCATAAACTTTGTACTCCATATCGCGGTTGAGCTGCCGACTGTATTCCTTGTGATAACTTATTTGCATATTATTTTACTTTTTGTATGTATTCTACAAGTGCTTTTGCCTCTTTGTAGGTCTTCGTTCGGAACTGGTAGGCACAATTGCCCATTGCCCGACTGAATATTTCTTCTATATGCCTGAAAGATAGCAGTTTATCTCCTATTTTGCGCAATACTTCTTCGTGCGTATGTTGATAGTTCAGGTGATTTTTTCGACCGGCGTAACCCACAAAATAGGTGCCTTCGCAGGCTTCTCCGGCTGCGTGCATGACAATCATCTCTGCCCAGCGTTTGTAGATATTTGTGTCGTGGGAATAGTTGATGGCATCGGTCATCCAAGCACCCGGAGGGCGCATATTCATCTCCAACGCCACCATTTCACCGTCCCGTTTGCGCTGAAACAGTTCGAGGTGGAAAAATTTTTCGCGCACACCGAATGCCTTAACGATGTTTCGACCGGCTTCGCGCACTTTGTCGTCCATGTCGGGCAAGCAAAAATAGTACAAATGGCTGTCTGTGTTCACTACTTCCATGATGCTTTGCTCAAAGCGGTGGCTGTTTTCAAAAATAATTTTGCCGTCAATGTCCACCAGACCATCGTAGGTGAGGATGATGCCGTCCACAAATTCTTCGATGATAAATTCCACGTTTTGCAAATGCTCATTGGTCAGAACAGCCTCAAACTCCGCCTCATTGTTGATTTTATAAGTGAAACCGGCACCCGAACCGGAATCCGGCTTGACAACGATGGGGTATCCCACCTCGCGAATGAACTTCAACGCACGTTTTTTATCGCTGTATTTATGGCATTTGATGGTCTGTACGCCCGCTTTTTCAAAAAACGGTTTCATCAACGATTTTCGTTTCAGGTTTTGAATAAAATCATTTTTGGTGCCGTAAATGTTGAAATCGGTGCGAATTTGGGCTTCCAACTCCAGCCAATACTCGTTCAGCGAATCAAACCGGTCGATTTTCCCGTACTTGTGCGTGAAGTAGCCCACAGCCCGCAGCACTTGGTCATAATCTTCCATGCTTGAAACGCGGTAATACTCTGTCAATATGCCTTTTAGCAACTGATTCAATGCGTTGTAATCCGCATCACCAATGCCAAGCACATTAGCCCCCGCCTCTTTCAGGGCAACACAGAAATCCGTAGAATTTTGCGGAAAATGGGGAGAAAAAAAGATAAAATTCATACGAAACAATCACAGGGGACTTCTAAAAACACCAAATTCACATTTTGATTTCACACCAGAGCCGAAATCCATTTAAACTCCGTTCAAAATCGGGGACAAAGTTAGGCAAAAATTCTATTCAAACCAAACTTTTTCAGGGCAACCTTCTGTTGGAATATTTTTTTACGCAATACGTTGCGAATTTTTTACGCAATAAAATTGCGGTTTTTATTTTGTTGTTAATCAGTATTTTATGAAAAATGTGTTGTAAAACATGAAAATAAGTGCGTTTTTATTTGGATATTCAAAAGATTATCAATACCTTTGCAGTGTCTAATTAAAATAACGGTTTTTATGAATAAAGAAAGAATTGCAGAGTTAAAAGAGTGTATTCGATTGCTCTATCAAGATTTGAGAAGCATTAAAAGGATGGAGGAACAACTCGGATGTCATACTCCTCAAATGGATGATATGTTGGATTTTTATCTTGATAAGCTAAATGACTATAACAAGGAATTGAAAAATTTAGAGGGAAAGTAGTAATTAAACGCTTCTTTTCGGAGGGGCAAAAAAAAATAATATGAAGAAAGATTATAAAAATGAATTAGAAGACTTGTTGGTTTCAGGCAGAGAACTATCTACGGAAGAGTTTGATAAACTCGTAGATTCTTTTTTAGGTGAAAAATCCGAATCGGAAAAAGAAAATATTGGTAATTCTCTTGCAGAGGTGAAACTTAGCAAGTTGAAGCAGGTAAAGGAGATTTCCGAAGAAATTTCTATCCTTGAGCAATTGGATGGTATGGAAGAATTTGTCAATTTTTCCACTATCTCACGAAATTATTTTGGCAAAGACAAATCGTGGATGTATCAGCGATTGCACGGCTATTCTGTGCATGGCAAACCTGCCCGATTCACTTTGGAAGAAAAGAGAAAATTATCAAACGCTTTCCTTTCACTTAGTGATAATCTCAAAACCGTCGCACATAAATTTGCGTGATGTGTTTTAATTAATGGACGGCAAACGTCACCGCCATAGAAACGGTTGCCGGAGATAAATTACAGGTGCACCCCAACCCCACCGGCGTAGTATATGTGAACAACACCACCGGCGCAGAGATAAAAGTGCACAATTTGAACGGCGAATTGCTGCAAACGACCCGCGAAAGCCGCGTTGATTTGTCAGGCGAGCTGAGCGGTGTTTATCTGCTGCGTGTTGGGGATAAGACTTTGAAGGTGGTAAAAAAATAATCTGAACCACGATTTTCATAAGATTTTCAAGATTAACAGGATTAAAATCGTGTAAATCTTGAAAATCTTATGAAAATCCCGGTTCAGACAAAATTGCAGTAGAGACGTGGCGCGCCACGTCTGTACCATGATGTTCGTCTGAACTGTGATTTTCGTCTGAACTGTGATTTTAAGATGATTTTAATGATTTGTATGATTCAAAACAATCATAAAAATCAATAAAATCAAGAACTCTTTACCCCGCTTTTTTTATTGACACTATACACCCAATTTTTCGCCCGTCCCAACGGCGGCTCGCCCGTCTCTGTCGGCAAAAATTTATCCACTTCGGGCAATTCGAGCGGCAAATCTTTTTCGTCCACTGTGTAGGGCATCCCGTCCTTGTAATAAACCGGGAAAGGCTCGCCCCAGTAGCGCTGACGGCTGAAAATGGCATCGCGGAGGCGATAATTGACCTTCACACGCCCCAAATTATGGTCAACAATGTATTTTTTAGCAGCCGTAATCGCATCTTTGACTGCCAATCCATTCAAAAAACCTGAATTAATCATGATGCCATCCTTCGCATCAAAACTTTCTTCGCGCACATCCGCACCCCTAATCAACGCAAGAATCGGCAAATCAAAATGCTTGGCAAAGGCATAGTCGCGACTGTCGTGCGCCGGAACCGCCATAATCGCACCGGTGCCATAACCGGCTAATACATAGTCGCTTATCCAGATAGGAATTTCCGCACCCGTCACGGGATTGATGGCATTGGAACCTGAAAACACGCCGGAAACCTTGCGGTCGGCAATGCGTTCGCGCTCGGTGCGGCTTTTGACGGCATCCAAATACCGGCGCACCTCCAACCGCTGTTCAGTCGTAACAACCTGCTGCACATATTCCGATTCGGGAGCCAAGACCATAAAAGTAACGCCGTAAATAGTGTCGGGACGAGTCGTAAAAACCGTAATTTGCGGCTTTTCACCCGCAATCCGCAATTCAAAATTCGTGATTTGAAAATTCAATTCTGCGCCCACACTGCGCCCAATCCAGTTGCGTTGCGTTTCTTTCAGCGATTCCGTCCAATCCACTTTTTCCAAACCATCCAGCAAACGCTGTGCATACGCCGACACGCGCAAACTCCATTGACGCATCTTGCGCTGTTCCACCGGGTGACCGCCGCGCACCGACAAGCCTTCGCTCACCTCATCGTTCGCCAGCACCGTGCCCAAAGCCGGACACCAATTCACCATAGTATCAGCCAGATAGGCAATGCGGTAGTTCATCAAAACCTCCTGCTTCTCTTTCTCCGACTTCGCCTTCCACTCCGCCGCCGAAAACGACAACTCCACCGAGCAAGCCGCCTTCACCCCCGTGGTTCCATTTTTTTCAAAATGCCGAATTAATTCCGAAACAGGTCGCGCAGCCCCACTCACATAGCCTCTATCCTGATGCTTGGCAACCGGCTTTTTAGTTTTGCTAACTGCCATTTGGTAACCGGTAACTGATAATCGGTAACTGTAATAAGAGTTAAACATCTGAATAAAAGCCCATTGCGTCCATTTGTAATACGCGGGGTCGCAGGTGCGAATTTCCCTGTCCCAGTCAAAACTAAAGCCGAGTTTATCCAATTGCTCGCGGTAGCGGCTGATATTTTGCTCGGTTGTGATGGCAGGATGCTGTCCTGTTTGAATCGCATATTGCTCCGCAGGTAGTCCGTAGGCATCATAGCCCATCGGATGCAGCACATTAAAGCCTTTCAGCCGTTTGTAGCGCGCATAAATATCGGAAGCGATGTAGCCGAGCGGATGCCCCACATGCAAACCGGCACCCGAAGGATAGGGAAACATATCCAAAACATAATATTTCCGCTTCCTAAGATTCTCTGTGACACGGTAGGTGTGGTTTTCAGCCCAATACGCCTGCCACTTTTTTTCTATCTCCTTGAAATTGTAATCCATATTTTTAAAAATTTGAGCGCAAAATTACGCAAAATTTGTATATCGCAAACTAAATCACTGTAAACCAACGGCTTCTCGCATCACATCCGGCTTTCGCTCGTAGGTGGGATGAGTGAGCAGAGCCTCAATCACCTCATCATTATCCATTTGAGCAACGGAGGTGAAAATAAACGACTTCGGCTTCGTTGGGGCATCAGGGTAATATTTTCCAATTTTTTTCTCATTATCCTTCTCTTCCTGGGCTTTTTTTGCGGCGGCGGCGGCTTTTGCTTTGGCGTCTTCCTGTGCTTTTTTCACTGCTTCCTCATCCAACAGATTACGTGTTTCGGTAAAACTGTCGGCTTCTGTAACACTTTTGACATCATATCCGGAAGCCAAAACAGTGATTTTCACCTTCTCGCCCAACGATTCGTCTTTGGATAGCCCCCAGATGACATGGATGTTTTTGTCAAATTTCAGCATATAATCCTTTATATCGTCCATTTCCGGCATCAGCAACCGCTTTTCCGAACTGTAGCAAATGTTAAACAGGATTCGCTTGGCTTTAAACACATCTCTGTTATTGAGCAAAGGCGAATTTACGGCATCATTAAAGGCTTTATACACGCGCCCTTCGCCTTCGCCAAAACCATTGTTCATGATGGCTACATTTCCGTCTTTGAGGGTGGTTCTCACATCCGCAAAATCCAAGTTTTGCGTGCCCTCAATGGTGATAATTTCGGCAATACTCTTTGCCGCCGTTGCCAGCACGTCATCGGCTCGCTTGTATGTTTCATCTACGTCCAAATTGGGATAGACCGTTTTCAGCAGTTCGTTGTTGATTATCAAAAGCGCGTCCACATTTTTTTCCATTTCTTCCACCCCGCGCAATGCGCTCAATATTTTGGGTGCACCTTCCCAAATAAATGGAATTGTAACGATGCCTATGGTCAATATCCCCATTTCTTTCGCTATTTGAGCCACCACGGGAGCAGCTCCTGTGCCGGTGCCTCCACCCATGCCGGCAGTTATCAGCACCATTTTAGTGCCATCGTGCAACATGGTTTGAATTTCAAGCGTGCTCTCTTCGGCGGCTTTTTTGCCTACTTCAGAATCTGCTCCGGCACCCTCTCCATCGGTCAGTTCTTGACCCAATTGCAATTTTTTTGGCACATTACTCTTTATCAATGCCTGCAAATCGGTATTGCACAGCGCAAATGTTACATTTTTGATACCTTCATCGTACATGTGTTTCACGGCATTGCTGCCGCCGCCACCCACACCTATGACTTTAATTATCGCCGGCTGTTCTGTAATCACCGCCTTTTCAAAAATAAAACCTTTTAATATATCATCCATATTTCTATATGTATTTATATGTCGTTATTTAGACGTCATCGAAGAGACCTTTCATGAGAAATTTCCAACGTTTTCCAGATGGTTTAGATGGCTTAGGTGGTGCAGGTGGTGCAGGTGTTTCAACCACCTCTACCACTTCCTCCACCTCTACCTCTACCGGAGGCTCATATTTTGGGGTATCTTTAGCGCAATTATCTTTGCCGGAGAGCAATAAACCCTGCACACAAGCCTGCGAATGGTCGTTTAGTGGTGCGAACTGAACCGGCAGTCCGGATTCCTGTATCAACAGTTTGTCGAAATTTTTGAGTTGCGCACCGCCACCGGTGAGGACAATGCCGATGTCTTTTATTTCCGATTCGTAGCCTGAATGTTTAATTTGATGGACAATATTGGCACAGATTTCCACTGCACGCGCTTTAATCACCTTATTCACAGTCGTTTCTGCTGCTTCCGATTCGTTCAGCAGGATACCGTTGTTTTTTTTCACCGCTTCGGCATCTGAAAAATCATCTAATGCGCTGATGTCAGCCGTGATAGCATCGCCGCCCAGGGGGATGGTGACCAGGAATTTCAATTTACTGTCTTTGTAGATTGACACGTACGTCAGAGCCGCACCAATTTCAACTAAGGCGCAACCTTCTTTTTTTTGCAGCCGAGTCAAGGCAATCTCGGCAGTTGCCAAGGGCGAAATAAGAAATTTAGCTACGGCTATGGAATTGTCATCGAGAATTTTTTCTATCGGGTCTCTGTCTTCGTCAAACTGTCGCTCTAATAGCCGCAAACACTTCACTTCAATTTCTTTACATGTTTTTCCTTCGGGGTGAGAAGAAAAGATACCGTCCAAATAATATTCCGGCTTTGTGATTTCCAGCAATTCGGACTTCTCCCAACACTCACATTCATCTTCTAATGAAATGAGTAAGTCTTTTGTAACACTGCCGTCCACTTCCTTTTTGCAGGAATACGCTTCCGAATGCAATGACTGCCCGCCAATGCCAATATATATATTCTTAAGTTCGTGCGTCAGAGCCGATTGACTGCTTAATGCGCTCACCACCGAATGCACTTTGCCGGTTGCCTCGTTCACATCAACGATGCGTCCGCGTGCCACACAGCCCTCTGTGGGCAACGACTCCGTGGCGAGTATTTCCAATTTGTTTAAATGGTCCTTTTTTGCCGCCATCGCCAGCATTTTTGACGTTCCCAAATCAATTGCTGCTACATATCCTTCCATATCATATTCTTTTTTTTGTACACACTATCTGATTTCTATACTTCAAATTTATCGTTGAATAGCGATTCCAGCCCATTCGTTTGAGTCCTTGCTCATAAAAAAGTTGCAATTTCTCCAAATTTTCTTTAGAATCTTCTATTTTGCCTAACAAAATGGTGTGATTACCCTCTTTGGCAATCAATTCAACGTCCAGATTGGGCAACACATGGATTTGCTCAATTTGGTCGTTCCAAAAATTATCGGCTTGCAAAGATACAACAAATTTATATAACTCACTCTTTGCATACGCCTCTTTCACATTGCCGGTGGCGACAGGAACCAATACCGCAAAGTTCGCAGGCACCGGCATAATACCGCCTGTGTCATCCACATAGTAATTTTTGTTCTCCGTGATGACCCTCAAAATCGGTGTCCGCAGCTCCACATCTATTTTGACCGCGCCGTCCATCGTTTTGTAAACCTCCACTTCCTGAATCAATACCTTGGCACGCAACATTTTCTCGATATTGTCTGTCTGAATCTCATCGCGCGTCCGACCAATCGGATTCAACTGACCTTCATCCAAAAACGCAATAATGTCCTTCTCGCTCAGATAGGGATTGTTGGATTTACTCAGCAATTCCACCTGCACCACCTTGCAAACTCGCTCTCCGAATGTTGATTTTCCACTCAAAAACACACCGGAGAAGAGCAAATAGGCTACCAAAGCGAGCGATATAGAGGCTATTGCGACTTTTCTTAGCATTGCAATTTCTGTTTAAGCGGTTCAACCAACAACTCAATATCACCGGCACCTGCCACCAGCAGCACTTCAACCTCGTTTTTGGCGATGGAAGCGACAAAATCGTTGTATGCCACAATTCTTTTTTTCGGCGTTTTCACCAAATCCAAAATCATTTGCGAAGTAACACCCGGTAGCGGCAATTCGCGCGCCGGATAGATGGGCAGCAGTATGACCTCGTCTGCCAACGACAAAGCCGCCGCAAATTCGGGATAAAAATCGTTCGTCCGCGAATAGAGGTGCGGCTGAAAAACCACCGTCAATTTGCGGTCGGGATAGAGTTTGCGCACCGATGAAATGCTTGCCTCCAACTCCTCCGGATGGTGTGCGTAGTCGTCAATCAGCACGGTGTCGCGTGTTTTGATGTGAAAATCAAACCGCCGTTCTGCACCTTCAAATGATGCCATGCCGGTTCGCAATTCGTCGTCCGTCAATCCGTTGAGCCATGCTATTGCCAATGCTGCGGTGGCGTTCAGGATGTTTATTTCGACCGGCACGCCTAATTGGATGTTTTTGATGATGTATTTGGGGGTGACGAAGTCAAAAATTATCTCACCATTGGCTATTCGGATGTTGCGGGCGAAAAAGTCAGACGTGGCATCACCATAGCGGTATAATGTCACGTTTTTTTGCAAACGTGGTTCTATGTTGACGTTCGATTCCATCAGCAACGTGCCTCCCTCGCGAACTAATGAGGTGAAGTGCGCAAATGCCTCTCGGTAGTTTTCTTCCGTGCCGTAGATGTCCAAATGGTCGGGGGCTACGGATGTGACAACTGCCATGTAGGGTGTCAGCCAATGGAATGAGCGGTCGTATTCGTCAGCCTCGATGACAGTCAGGTCGCTGTTTTTGGACAGCAGCAAATTGGTGTGATAATTTTTCAGGATGCCGCCCAAAAAGGCGTTGCAATCTATGTGTGACTGTTTTAAAAGGTGTGCAATCATGGATGAGGTGGTTGTTTTGCCGTGCGTTCCGGCTACGCAGATGCCGCGTTTGGTCTTTGTGATTTCGCCCAACACTTGTGCGCGTTTCATTATTTCAAAGCTGTTGGTGCGGAAATACACCAGTTCCGAATGCTCTGCCGGAATGGCGGGCGTCCACACGACCAATGTCTTTTCGGGGTTTTTGAATGCCTCCGGAATCATATTTACATCGTCCCAATAATGGATTTGTGCCCCTTCGGCGTTCAATTCGCGGGTGAGTGCCGACTCCACGCGGTCGTAGCCACCCACCGTTTTGCCCTCAGCAAGGAAATAGCGCACCAGATTGCTCATGCCGATGCCCCCTGCGCCAATAAAATACATGGTTTGTATGTCGTTCAAACTTTTCATTGTTCTTTCAAATCTCAAATAGGGTGGCAAAGGTACAAAAAAAATTGTACCTTTGCCACAAATTCTGATGTAGATACATAATATTTATTGTAATTGATGGAATATATTACTCTCTCCCAATTCAACGAGTCCGTCAGCAAGATGCTCAAACAGGCTTTCCCTGCTACCTATTGGGTGATGGCGGAAACGAGCGATGTGCGCCACAATGCCACCGGGCACTGTTATTTGGAGTTTATCGAGAAAAAAGACAACGCAATTATTGCCAAAGCGCGTGGCTATATTTGGGCGAATACGTTTAATACGCTGAAGCCCTATTTTGAGGCGCAAACGGGGCAGGCGTTTACGTCCGGGCTGAAAGTGCTGGTGCGCGTGTCGGTGGATATGCACCCGCTATATGGCTATGGATTAAGCGTTTGCGAGATAGACCCAAGTTACACGCTGGGCGATATGCAGCAACGCCGCCGACAAATCATTGCCCAACTGCAACAGGAAGGTATTTTGACGCTCAATAAGGAACTTTCGATGCCCGCCTTGCCGCAGCGTATCGCCATCATAACGTCCAAAACGGCAGCCGGTTATGAAGATTTTATGAATCATCTGCTCAACAATCAACGGGGTTTTGTGTTTTATCCGGTCGTTTTTTCGGCAGTGATGCAGGGCGAGCAAACGGCACCGTCCGTCATCGAAGCCCTGAACCGCAT
>BNTU01000036.1 GCA_025996835.1 Bacteroidia bacterium | reverse complement strand
AAAAAAGTTTTTTTTCCTTTTGCCCTGAAAATAAAAAAAAAGAAAACGAAAAGATAAAAATAAATGAAAGTTCCGGGGTGCAAAAAGAGGGGGGGGGGGGGGGGAAAACCCGTTTGGGGTTTTTTTTCTTGACTTGTCCGGGGTGTTGACCCACCCCTTTTTGGGTTGGGAAGAGGGGTTTTCCCCCCCCCCCCCCCCCCCCCCCAACTTATTGATAATCAGCAAGTTACAAGCATTTTCTGAATTAGTTAAATTAGTTTATTTAAAAATTGTTAATTTCATCAGCAAGGGATTTCAACTCCTTGTAGCTGGTGTGGGTTTGTGTGTGTATATGGCTGTCTATAAAAAATATTGTAAAATCCGCTCTTTGGGCAACCGGGGAGCCTTAAAAAATAAATTATTATGGGAAAGATGATATGTCCAAAATGCAGACGAAAATATGAAGGGGAGCAAATTTGTTGCATTTGCAATGAACAATTACTACCTCTCGCAACACCAGCGAATCCGGGTAAAAAACCGGAATTGCCTAAGGCAACGATTGCCCAGAGCAAAAGACAAGATGCTGTTATATCTCGACCTATGAAAGAAGAAAATGCTGTTCTGGTTGCGATTAATCCGCCAAAAGCGGGAACTATCAAGATAAAACAACCCACCGGCATTATCTTATGTCCAAATTGTGGAACAAAAATACAAATAAATAATTTTAATATAAAGTAATTATGGACACACAAAAAACATTGAGATGCCCCAATTGTAGGGAAATCATTACAAATCTTCAAAACTGCGAAGATTGTGGTAGTTTGTTAGTTCGGTTTGTGGATAAAGGAATTAGTATCAATCAGAGAAACTACGGGAAAAATGCCACAATGGTGTTCCCGGGAATGATGAAGGTGCTAGTAGCTCAACACAAGCGAATGACAGTAGCCGAAGATGACATTTTTTGCTCAATAGCCAATGCCCATAGAGGTAATTATATTCTGCAAACGTCATCGATTTACGATTTAAGCAGCATTACGAGTAATGTTGATTATCAGCAAAATGGAATTGCCTTTTTCTACACCGCGGGTCAAAATGCGGAACACGATAAAAAGTTTTTTGATATTGACTTTTTCCCTTTGTTTACTTTTGCAGACAAAGATGCTGATGGTTTGAGCCATTATTGGATAAACTTTGGACAGGACTACGAAAATGCAGCCGCAATGCTTTCGCGTATAATTATTGAAGTTTATGGAGTAAGTTCAAAAACAACATTGGAATATACTATTTGGACAAATAGAGGTATTGATATAAAAAACAAAGGAGCAGATGCAATAAACCGATTGGGCGGTGCTTCAGAAGAGTATATTGAATATATCTATGAGCGTTATAGAGGTGGTATCGACGACACTTTGCGTAAAACGTATTTAAATGATTCCGATCTAGGTGAAAAAATAAAAGATCACAAAAATAAGATGATAATTTATTCTATATTATCCTTATTATGCGGAGTATCTACGTTCGTATTTGCTACCCAAAATATCGACAATGGACTTGCCAAGGATTTTTTTGAAGCCATTTTTTGTAGCGTTCCTGCCGCATTGAGTTTTCTCGGTGTAGTAATATCCCTGAATCGATCGAGCCATTACTTGGTCAGGTTCTTGTCTCCTAAACTCTATATCTAATGACTCTAAGAGTAAGAGAGCGAGAGGCAATCCTGTTTGGGGTCGGGAATACGAAGATTAAAAAATGGAGGAAGCCGAAAATCCGATGAAATAGAGTAGCAAATTAAAAAAAAATATGGCTGTTTATATATACCCCACTGAAAAAATGGGTCACGGAGTGACAAACCGTCCAAAAAGCGTCAGGTGGATGCCAAACCACTAATACAAAACAGGCAGAGAAGCAAAATCTCTCAAAAAAAATTGGGCGAATTATTTCCTACGAAAAGCCATACGAGTAGAAGGAAAAATAAATTAAATAAAATTAAAGCCGACGGGTCGATGGTTGATAACAGACACTATTTATTATGTTAAAAGAAATTTTATCAATTGATTTGAACAATCATGAGATTGTTGTGTGTAGCAATTTGTCAGAAAAAGAAAAACTGAAAATGACAAATGTGAATTTGGAATTACTTTCGGAGGTTTATTTTGTAAAAGATAATCCATCGCTGGTGGCAATCGTATTTTTAACTTGCAATATTGACGATATTTGTCACTATGGAATTGCAGTTAAAGAATCAAACAATGTAAAATGGTGTTTAATTAAGAGTTCTGATTTTAATAACAATTTTATAAAGTAAAATGAAAAAAAATCAAACAAGTCTCGTGTGCTTTTGCTTTTCTATGAGCACATTTTCCGCCCAAGCCGCAGGTCACGATAGTGGCGACGATAATTTTATTTATTTTCTAATCAATCATTTGCCGGATTATCTGTTACATAGTGCTGCGTTTTGGATGCTATTTGGAATGTTAATTGTTGGTTTTATTGGCTGCTTTGTTCTCGGGTTAGAGTCTAAAAAATGTGTTTCATGCAAAAAATGGAATGCAATGGAAACAAAAGAAGTTACTACCGCCAATAACGCAATAAAGACACGGACAGTCGAAACAAAAAAAGTCGCGACAACTAATGTTCCGGTGCCGGTTGTGTGTAGAAAATGTAAGTATTGTGGATATGAGGATGTAAAAAAATGTGGATAAAAAATAATTAAAAAAAAATTAAAGCCGACGGGTCGATGGTTTATAACAGACACAAAATTTTTATGAAAAAGGTAAATTTATTTTTAGTGAGTGTGGTTGCATTAGCGACCCTGAGTGTTGGAATGTCCTCATGTAGTGGGGGTAGTGGTAATCGCAGATCAAAATTGGAACTCAAATTGACAACTCCGGAAAAAGATGCTGCAAAAATTGCTGAAATTGTGAAAGAAGACCCTCTATATGCAGGTTCCGAGGAATTTCAAGAGTATTTAGAAAATATGAGTTTTCTATATATGTCAGAACGAGGAGGTGAAGAAGCTCGTAAATTTGGGAAGCTTACCATGGATGCTATAATTGAATCAAGACATTGAGTTCGCAAACGAGCTGTAACAAGATGGAGGAAGCCGAAAATCCATAAAAGAGTAGGCAAATTTTATGAATTTAAAAATTCAATTTATGGTAGCAACGCTTACAACGAGGCATCGGGTGCTGTTATATCAAGAGAGGCTGCTCGCGGTGATGATATGCGCTCTGTCGGGGATACCTACCTTTGCACCATAAATCAATAGTGGTTTATATATTTATAAAAAAGTAATTATTATGTTTAAGAAATTTTATTTTGCGTTTTTAATTGGGTTTGTGGCTCTGTGTGCCGTGTCTTGTGAAGCGGATGTGCATTGTTGTCAATCTCAAGGTGAATACTCAAGAATTTGCGATGGCTCATGCCCAGCAAACACCTGTAACTGCGGAAAATCGTACTGTAAATGTGTGGGTTGTTACACAGACCCCAATGCTCCTACCGAATTGGACAAATTCTTTATATACACAGGCGGACATCGCTGTTTTCTAAGCAAGGTGCATGTAATTGACGGTTTTACCGATGAAATGATTTCAGAAATATTCGAAGATAATACTTACAGCCTGTATCAAAAAGATTTGGAAGCGTTTCATGGCATACAGGAAACAAGTGCTCTTTGTTTCCCCGATTTGGATCGTCAAGAATGGTGGTATATAGAACCACAACGTACCCAATATGTGAATGGTGGAGAGGTTACTCATCAGTATATTCATAGATATACTGATATAAATCAACCCAATAATGTGAAAGGTCGACTTTCGATAAAATATAGACCTATTGAAGAAGATTTTTATGCAAAAAAAATAGCAGAAATATACCATCAGGAATATAAAGCATTGGAGTTTCAGTCCATGCAGACTGGTGCTGTAGGAGCAGAAACTGGAAGTTCAAATCTCCGATTGACTATCGCTACTGATGAAAAAGGCAACCCCTTAGGATTTGAAGATGGGAAATTGTTTTTTAAGACCAATAAGATATACAGCACAATGTCCCATAAAGTAGCCGAACCTTTATTGTCCGATGATGTGAAAGCAAGAGTCTTAATCGGCGATTACAGCGTTCATTCAAAACAAATTAGGTACAATGACATATCCTATAATGCAATTGCAATAGACGGGAATTTGTATATCCCATTCGGAAACTCATACATTTATGTGGGCACAACAAACGAAAACGGACTAATACAAGCGTTATCTTGCTTATACTTTGTATTCGAATTAGACATAGACCCCACTGATTTTCCCGACACGTACATAAAAAGGCTGCCATCTTGAACAAATGGACATCCTGATTACATTATGTATTCAGGATTTTTTATCATTTATAATCGTTTTCTATCCATGCTATCAAAGAAGTCAATATGGAATCTGCACCATATAGTTTCTTATCGTCGCTATTCGACATATCTTTCACCAAGTTTTTCATATTAGCTAAGGCTAATTTCGTACCAAGGGGAATTTGTCTTGTTTGTTGGAATTCTTCGCCTCCCTCTTTCAGTATTCTGTTTATAGTGGCTTCCGCAATAACCTTGCTATTCTTACCACCGCCTTGTGCCTAAATCTATTTTGCCAAGGTTTCTACTAATTGTGTTTTCTTGATTTTCATTGTTTATAGTTTTAAATATAAATAGAACAAAAACCTCAATCGCAAGTATTTATCTTAAACGAAAATACTGTATGGCTGTAGGCATAAAATTCAATTCATTAAACCCCAAAATAAGAACAAATATCCTAACCCGAAAGTTGTTTAAAGACTATCGGTTTGGTAAAGAATTGCCATAGGGTGTTGCTACGACACAGGAAATTCCATCAACAGATGAGGAATATTCTGTAGATGCAAATATCATAACAAACCAAACCAACAAATACGTTGATTTAATGAATCGTACCCAAGGCGATAAAAACGACCTTAAAAACGGACAAATTGTATTTAAAGGTTAGGTATTAGAAAACCAAGATGGTTATTCAGGAAATGTAAGACGAATTAATTATCCAAAAACATTTTATCGGGGACGTGAATTTGATGAAAATAACAAGGATAATGATGCTTCCAAACAGATATATGATAATATTCAGAAAGAGGAGAAAACTGCCGATTACAATAAAGGAACAAGTTACATATCCTACATAAATAATCTACTCGGCTCATCCGCAGGCAATCAAGTATTTGAAGCCCTCACAGGTAGAGCGGATGCTACCACTCTCCTTAATTTAATGGGAGATCAATATGAACTTAGAAAAGCAGGCGTAGCCGAAAACCTTTCTGTTAGGTCATCTTTATAGGTGTCAGCAATTTACCCCAACGCGATGCGTTGGGCTGGGCTGGGATATGCTGGGCTTTCAGCCCGCAATGACAGCCTTTTTAGTCAGTCCCTAAAAAATCAACCCACATCTTCCCTCACCCAGCGGCTCAAAGTCCGCTCTGCGCTACTAAACTCCGCGCCGATTTTCACCACTTTCCGCGTTCCGGCACTGTATGGGATGAGGTAGCCTTTGTCGTCTATCTGCTTGAGTGCTTCTTCGGCTGTGGCATTCTCGGATAGTTTAAATTCAAAGACATAGATGATATCTTTCATCCAAACCACTATGTCGGCGCGACCGATGGCACTTTTGACCTCCGTTTGCACAAATAGCCCCATTGAGCGTAACAGTAAATAAAAAATAGTTTGGAAATTTTCTTCTGTTTTGTTGCTCAAATCGTTTGGAATATCTGCAAAATGGGCACGAAGTCGGGTCATAAAACCATCTACATTGCCTGCTTCCAAGTCGATGACAAATAAATCGCTCCTAAAATCAGTGCTTAGTCGTGCGCTCGGTGTGTATATGCGCCGCAATTCGTCCAAAAAACCGTATTTTACCTCTTCGTTTGGAAAACCCAAAACGTAGGTGTTGTATTTGGGGTTAAAATCTTTTATCGTGAGATACCCCGTTTGATAGAGCAGCGGAACCGGATTGACATCTCCCGCTCGATAATCGGAGATGGAAGGTGCCGGAATCGTCACATTGTCTTCAAGACTGGGAATATCAAAATCGGCATTTTTGAGCATTTTAGCAAGAAAAGTGGGCGTGCCGGTTGAAAACCAATAATAATCAAAATCATTCGTTGCAAAAGTATTCAATACACTAAAAGGGTTATACACGCCCTCGCTTTCTTTGGCAAAATGATAGCCATCGTACCGCTTTTTGAGTTCTGCAAGTGTTTCTTCGTAACTCATTTTTCGTTTCTCTGCTAATCTTCGTATTTCCGGCTCAAAATTAGCGAGCAATTCTGTTTCGGATATGCCACACACACCGGCATAATATTCATTCATGCTAATATCTTGTAACTGGTTTAACTGACTGAAAATGCTTACTTTAGAAAACTTGGTAATTCCTGTGAGCATCAGAAAGCGCAAATAAGGGTCGGCGGTTTTGAGCACGCCGTAGAAACCGCCCAATGCATCTCTGATTTTTTCGTGCAGTTCGGGATTGTCTAAGGTGCCGGTGAGCGGCTTGTCGTACTCATCAATAAGCACCACCACCCGTTTTTTTGTTTTTTCATAAGCACGGCGCATTAAACCCGAGAGACGGGTAGAAAATGTGCCTTCGGAATCTTCTTTTCCCCATTGAGATTCTAAGAGAGTTAGTTGTACATTGAGAACATGCTCCAAATCTGAAAATTGGTCATAGCTCCCAAGATTCAAATCCAGATGAAACACCGGATATTCCACCCAATCTTTCTCCAACTCGGCAATGGCAAGCCCTTCAAACAGTTCCTTTTTGCCCTGAAAATAGGCCTTTAGGGTGGATAGGAAAAGGCTTTTCCCAAACCTGCGCGGACGACCCAAAAAGTAGGGACACCCTTCGTTGGCAAGCCTGTGAATGTAGGCTGTCTTGTCGACATACAAATAACTGCCTGTTCTGAGTTTCTCAAAATCCTGAATGCCAATCGGCAATTTTCTACTGAAATCCATATCTTTCATCTTTTAATAGTGAGCCGCAAAGATACAACATAATTATGAAATTTGCAATGCAACCTTCACAAAACATTCTCCGTCATTTTGAAAAATATCGTACCTTTGCGCAACTTTTTTAAGATATAGAGAACAAAATTATTAAAATAATAGAAAAGCGTTAGCTTTATTTTTGCTTATTGAAATCTAGACAATTTCAGGTGTATGGCAAGAGTAAGGAATAAATGCTCACGTTACGTGGATACGAGGTTGGTGTTTATTAAATCATATCTTGCCTGCTACTTAGGTTGTTTTGTTAAAAAATTAGGTGAAAATGAGGTCTTTCCCCTGATAGCCCGGACACATTACCGCCATTCTCAATAAAAATTACTAACTTTGCAGGGCAAAAAGTAACAAAGTTATGGCAACAAAATTGGATAAACAGACGAGCGATAAGGTGAGTTTCATCACTTTTATCATACCTGAATTTGCTTCAGGGTACAAAATGGATGTACAAGAGGCTTATTTTTACTTAAAAAAATACGGCGGCTTGGATTTTCTGTATGAGCATTGGTGGACTTTGCACACCGACAACCCGTATTGGGCTATTAGGAGTATGGGGCATATTTGCCGCGATAATGGAGGAAATCGCTCATGATTGTGTATCACGGTAGCGAATTAAAAAACACGCCCGAAAAACCGGAATGACACTTATTTTGCAACAGCAGCTTGTTGTCTTCTCACAGTCGCAGTTCGCCCGGCATAATAATCGGACAGTCACTCCTGCTGATAATCCACCGTCAGCAGAAACCCTTTGTTGCGGATGGTCAAAATCTTGACTTTGGGGTCGGCTGCCAATTGCTTGCGCAAACGGTGGATGAACAAATCCAAACTGCGCGAGGCATACACAGAACAACTCTGCCAATAGGCAGCCAGCAACGCTTCGCGGCTAACCAGCCTTTCAACATCGCGCCAGAGTACGCCCAGAATGTCGCACTCACGAGGCGACAGGTGCTGCGTTTTTCGATGCGCAAACTTCAACGTGTTTCGCTGTTCATTCAAAACGTACTGCCCGATTTGAATCAGCGAATCATCAAGCATTATCGAATCGTGAAAAACTGCATCTTTCACTTTGCAAAATGCTTCTCTAACAATTGTTAAACTCTCCATACTTTTTAGTTTATACGTTCATACTAAACGGTCAACAAAACACTAATATTTTGCAAAGGTAGAGATAATTTTTGAATAAGCAAGCGTAATTGAACAAAAAAGTAAAAAAAAAGTGTTTTTTTTTGAAATTAGTCCTCTTCGTGTGTTCAGACTTGCGCCACAAGCGAGATTTCTGAGGCATCGCGCACGATAAGGGCGCAATTTTCATCTGCCGTGCGAATATGACCGATGAGGCGGATGCCTTCGCTCGCTATTTGCATACCATAAGGTTGGTTTTGTTGGGGAAATTTTCTCGCCCTTCCCTTATGAAATCCATAACTTCATCAGTAGAGATATTAACAATAATCCCCTCTACATCCAGCGGTGATGCGTTTTTTCGCTGTTTAATCGAGACACTCTCGTTTATACCCGCATTCAGTACCATCACGTCGTTTTGAGCTTCCAAGTTGTTGTAAGTTTTCATTTTTATACCTCCAATATATTTATATTCAATTCCTGAGCATTATTTTGCATCCGTTTATCCAACGTCAATAACGGCAATCGCAATCGATTAGCAACTTCCAGATAATAAGCATCATACGCATAAATATCAAACATACAAGCTATCTCAATTGCTTTAGCAACATTTATCTGCACTAAGTTCTTTGGTATAAAGTCAAAAGTGTTGAAACTTTTCACTACTTGCTCCTTAGTCAACCGTCTCCTTTTTAGCATCGCCAATAAGGCATTTCCAATTTCGTAGGGTACTACTTCAGGAGACACCATTTCAGCACCTCTTGTCAACTCAATAATCCGTTCTTTTTCCGGTTCATTAAGAATAACAGCCAAAAAAATATTAGCATCAAGCAAAATTTTCATCAAAAATATGTTTTAGTGCGTGCAAAGGTAACCATAATTAACTAACTTACCAAACAATCGTTGAGCAAATTCGCGCAAAACGACAGCCTAAAATTGCCTTTATTTGCAACAGCAGCTTGTTGTTTTCTCGCAGTCGCAGTCGTTGCTGCAGCCGCAGCCTTGACCGGTTATTTCGGCTATTTCTTCGGCGTCGGGTTCGTGGACGTTGTAGATTACGCCTTCAAATTCCAATGCTTCGCCTGCCAGCGGGTGGTTGAAATCCATCACTACGGCATCCCGTCTTACTTCCAAGACGGAACCTTGCAGGCGGTTGCCTTGGTCGTCCATCATGGGCAAGGTGGCTCCTTCTATCACTCTTTGGTCGTCAAACCGACCGTCAACCTCGAACAAACTGCGTGCCAATTCTACCACTTGTTCTTCAAAGTACTCGCCGTAAGCCTCTTCGGGGGAGAGCTTGAACGAAAAGCGGTCGCCGGCTTCCTTGCCAAGCAGCGGTTTTTCAAAGGCGGGCAGCATCATACCCACACCATACATAAACCGTAGCGGATTGTCGGGAGTCGTTTCCTCCATCAACTCATCTTTCCCCTCTTCGTTTTTCACATACAATTTGTATCCCACAGACACAATTGCGTTATTTGCAATTTTCATTATTTATATTTTTAATAATTTTTAAATTTATCCTGTTTTCACGGTGCAAAGGTAAGAAAAAGAACAATACAATGGCGGGGTATGATTTTAGTAAAATTGTAATTCAAACAATTTTATATATCTTTGCAGCCGATTTGTGATAATACAAGTACTAAACATAATGTAAATAACTGATTATGAGTAATAAAGACGAAATCGTATTGTACCAACCTGATAATTCTATTCGGCTGGATGTGAGAGTGGATCACGACACAGTGTGGCTGACACAAGCGCAGATGGTTGAACTCTTTGAAACAACCTTACCTAATGTTAGTATGCACGTCCGTAATATCTTTAAAGAAAGCGAATTGGATAAGGATTCAACTATTCAGAATTTCTTAATAGTTCAAAAAGAAGGCAATCGGACTATTCAGAGAAATGTTTCGCATTACAATTTGGATATGATTATTTCTCTCGGCTATAGAATCAAGTCTAAACGCGGAATACAATTTCGTCAATGGGCTACAAAAGTTCTAAAAGACTATATATTAAAAGGTTATGCAATTAATCAACGCTTTGAACAACTTGAACATCACATTGTGCAAATTGAACACCGCACAACAGAAACTGAAAATGCAATTGCTTTTTTTGTACAAAAGTCATTGCCGCCTGTCGAAGGTATTTATCACGATGGGCAAGTTTTCGATGCCTACGCTTTTGCTGCAAATTTGATAAAATCCGCCCAAAAATCAATTGTTCTGCTCGACAATTATATTGATGAAAGCGTACTGTTACTACTCTCCAAGCGAGCGAATTGCGTGACAGCAACTATCTACACCAAAGAAATATCCAAACAATTGCAGTTGGATTTGCAACGCCATCAAACCCAATATCCGGCAATCTCTGTCGAAATATTGACCCAAGCACACGATCGTTTTCTGATGATTGATGGCGAGGTGTATCACATCGGAGCATCACTCAAAGATTTAGGTAAAAAATTGTTTGCTTTCACAAAGATGGAATTTAGGGCTGCTGACATTTTAGCTGCAGCCGGTGTCTGAACGGCTAACTGACACGGACAATTGATTCAAAGCCTGCTTGAGCACACTGCGGGGGCAACCTACATTCATTCGCATGAAGCCGATGCCTTCTTTGCCAAACATTTTGCCGTCGTTGAGTGCCAAGCCTGCTTTGTCTTTGAAGAGCATGACCAAATCCGGCTGGCTCAACTTCAATTCGCGGCAGTCTAACCATAGCAGAAACGATGCTTCGGGGATGATGGCCTTGATTTGCGGGATGTTTGCCTTTAAATATTCGTCCACAAATTGGATGTTGCCCTCTATGTAGGTCAGCATTTGGCTGAGCCACTCGCTGCCCCCGTTGTAGGCTGCTGTGGTGGCGGTGTAGGCGAAGATTGTGCCTTCGTTTAACTCACTGGCAGCAAGGAATTTGTAAAAACCGTCGCGAATGGCTTTGTTGGGGATGATGGCGTACGAACTCACTATGCCGGCGATGTTAAACGTCTTGCTGGGTGCCATCAGCGTGATGCTATTTTGCTCTGCCTCCTTCGACACCGTTGCGAAAGGGATGTGTTCGTGCCCAAAAATTGCCAAATCCGAATGAATTTCGTCCGAAATCACCAAGATATGGTGTTCGTCACAGATTTTTGCCAACTCCTGCAATGTTTTTTTGTCCCACGTGATGCCAATCGGATTGTGCGGATTTGCCAAAATCAGCAGTTTGCAATCGTTGTCAATCACCTGCCGCAAGCCCTCCAAATCCATACTGTAATGCCCGTTTTTTTCGAGCAGCGGATTAAGCACCACTTCCCGCTCGTGCAGGGTCGGAACGATGCTAAACGGATGATACACAGGCGGTTGAATAATCACCTTATCGCTCGGCTTGGTGAAGTGCATAATGCTGAACGCAATGCCTTTAACCACGCCCGGAACATAAGAAAGCCACTCTTTGGATACCGTCCAGCGATGTTTGGTTTGCAGCCAATTGACAATTGCTTGCACGTACTCGTCAGGAGTGGTTGAATAGCCGAAAATGCCCGCATCGCAACGCCTTCTCAGAGCCTCAACAATAGGGTCGCAACATCGAAAATCCATGTCAGCCACCCACAACGGAATCAAATCGGCATTGCCAAACCGCTCCTCCAGCGCATCCACCTTGAGCGCGCCGGTGCCTTTTCGATTGAATATTTCGTCAAAATTGTAGTGCATCATTTCAATGTTTTGAAAAAATCATTGCCCTTATCGTCCACGAGGATGAAAGCGGGAAAATCTTCGACTTCGATTTTCCAAATTGCCTCCATGCCGAGTTCGGGATAGGCGAGGCATTCAATGCTTTTGATGTTGTTTTGCGCCAAAATCGCTGCCGGGCCGCCGATGGAGCCGAGGTAGAAGCCGCCGTGTTTGTGGCAGGCATCTGTTACCTGCTGGCTGCGGTTGCCTTTGGCGAGCATCACCATGCTACCGCCGCGCGACTGGAACAAATCGACGTAGGAGTCCATCCGTCCCGCCGTGGTCGGTCCCATCGAGCCGCAGGCGTAGCCTTTGGGCGTTTTTGCCGGGCCGGCGTAGTAGATGGGATGGTCTTTGATGTATTGCGGGAGGTCTTCGCCCTTGTCCAACAGTTCTTTGAGTTTGGCGTGGGCGATGTCGCGACCCACCACGATGGTGCCGTTGAGCGACAGGCGTGTGGAAACGGGATACTTGGTCAAATCAGCCAAAATCTCTTGCATCGGGCGATTGAGATTGATGCGCACCACATCGCCTTCGCCCGCATTGCGCAGGGCTTCGGGGATGTATTTGGCGGGGTGGTCTTCGAGTTTTTCCACCCAAATGCCGTCTTTGTTGATTTTCGCCTTGATGTTGCGGTCGGCAGAGCAGGAAACAGCCATCCCCACCGGACAGGAGGCACCATGACGCGGCAAACGGACAATCCGAATGTCGTGTGCAAGGTATTTGCCGCCGAATTGCGCACCCAGACCGATTTCTTGCGCCGCTTTCAGCATCTTCGCTTCCAGTTCGAGGTCGCGAAATGCCTGACCGCCGTCGTTGCCGCTCGTGGGCAGTTTGTCGTAATATTTCGTGGAGGCGATTTTCACCGCTTTGAGGCAGGCATCCGCCGACGTGCCGCCAATCACAAACGCGATGTGGTAGGGCGGGCAGGCAGCCGTGCCCAGCGATTTCATCTTTTCGAGTAGAAATTTTTCGAGCGTCTGCGGGTTGAGCAGGGCTTTTGTTTCCTGAAACAGGTATGTTTTGTTAGACGAGCCGCCCCCTTTGGCGATGCACAAAAATTTGTATTCCGCGCCGTCAATCGCCTGCACGTCAATCTGCGCAGGGAGGTTGGTGCCGGTGTTTTTCTCGGTGTACATATCCAACGCCACGGTCTGCGAATAGCGCAGATTCTCCTCCGTATAGGTCTTATACACCCCTTTGGAAAGAGCCTCTTCGTCGCCGCCGCCCGTCCAAACCTGCTGCCCTTTTTTGGCAATAATCGTAGCCGTGCCCGTGTCTTGGCAGAACGGCAGAATGCCTTTGGCGGACACCTCGGCATTGCGCAACATCGTGAGAGCCACAAATTTGTCATTCTCGCTCGCCTCGGGGTCGTCCAAAATCGCGGCGACCTGCTTCTGATGCTTAGCCCGCAAGAAAAACGCGCACTGCTGAAAACACGTTGCCGCAAGATGCGCGAGCGCATCAGGCTGCACTTTCAGAATTTCCTTGCCCTCAAACGCAGCAGTAGAAATGCCCTCTTTCGTCAGCAAATAATACTCCGTTTCGTCTTTCCCCAACGGAAACGGCTCTTGATACTTAAATGGAGGTGTTGCCATAATTTTTTTTCGTGAAAATTTTGGTGCAAAAGTAAGCATTTTTTCTAATATGCAAATAAGGCTTCGTTTTTTTTACTCGTCTATTGTTGCAAGATTCAAAAATAACCATTATCTTTGCCGAAAATTAATTGGTAATTGAGCGATGAATGTTGAGGAGTTGCGTGAGTATTGTATTTCGTTGAAGGGGGCTTCGGAGGAATTTCCGTTTGATGAGGCTACTTTGGTGTTCAAGGTTGCGGGTAAGGTGTTTGGTATGGTGCCTTTGGATGAGTCGGAGGTGCAGATTTCGGTCAAATGCGACCCTGAACTGGCTATCGAATTGCGCGAAAGGTATTTGTGCGTCGAAGGTGCTTATCATTGCAATAAGAAATATTGGAACACTTTGTATCTCAATCGCGATATGCCCGATGCCGAAGTGCGCCGTTGGATTGCGCATTCCATTGACGAGGTGATGAAAAAATTGCCCAAACACATACGAGAGGAGTATTACAAATGAGAAAATATTACAGAGTATTATAGATGATGAATATTAGGACAGCGGAATTTGTAGTGAGCAATGTGGATGTAGCACGATGCCCCCACGATATGCACCCCGAATATGCGTTTATCGGGCGTTCCAACGTGGGCAAATCTTCCCTCATCAATATGCTGACGGGCAAGAAAGGGCTGGCAATGACCTCCTCCAAGCCGGGAAAAACGCTGCTAATCAACCACTTCTTAATCAACAACGACTGGTATCTCGTGGATTTACCGGGCTATGGCTACGCACAACGCGGGAAGAAGCAGCGCGACGAAATCCGCTCAATCATCGACACGTATTTGGAGAAACGGGAGGCGTTGACGAACTTGTTCGTACTGCTGGACTGCCGCCACGAGCCGCAACAAATTGACTTGGATTTTCTCCGCACACAGGGCGAAAATGGCATCCCGCTGGCAATAGTTTTCACGAAAACCGACAAGATTTCGACCAACCAACTAAAAGAAAACACCGCCGCCTACAAGGCGCGACTGCTGGAAGATTGGGAAGAACTGCCGCCGATTTTTTTCACCTCGTCGGAGAGAAATAGCGGGCGGGATGTGGTTTTGAATTATATTGAAAAAATAAATAACTCACTTTTGGAATAAAAAACAATAGTATTAATCAAAAAAAACATCTATGAAAATAGTTTCACTATTCACAGGGGCTGGAGGTTTAGATATCGGCTTTGAAAAAGCCGGTTTCTCAACCATTTGGGCAAACGAGTTTGACAAAAATATTTGGGAAACCTTTGAGTATAATTTTCCAAACACACAGCTCGATAAAAGAAGTATAACCGAGGTAAATCCCGCAGAAATTCCTGACAGTGATGGAATAATAGGTGGTCCACCTTGCCAAAGTTGGAGTGAGGCCGGTGCTGGTCGTGGAATACAAGATAAACGAGGTCAGTTATTTTATGACTATATCAGAATTTTAAAGGTAAAGCAACCAAAATTCTTTTTGGTTGAAAATGTAGCCGGCATATTGCACCCCAAACATGCCGAATCATTTAATGGTTTTCTCAAAGCATTTGAAAGTGCTGGCTACAACATATCATGGAAACTTGTGGATGCGAATGATTACAATGTTCCACAGAATCGGTTACGTGTTATCATTGTTGGCTATCGAAAAGATTTAGACAAGAAGTTTGAATTTCCAAAGCCACAAAAATATAAACCAACTCTTAAAGATGCTATTTTTGACTTAAGGCTTGCCAAGCCGGCAAAAGATAAAAATAAAACGAATGACGACTTAACTATTCCAAATCATGAATATATGAATGGGGGATTTTCTACTATCTATATGTCAAGAAATCGTGTTCGTTCTTGGGATGAGCCATCATTTACTATTCAAGCGGGCGGAAGGCATGCCCCAATTCACCCCAAAGCCCCCAAAATGTTATTCATCTCGCAGAATAATAGAATTTTTGTTCCGGGCAAAGAGAGTGAATATCGGCGATTAAGTGTTAAAGAGTGTGCAAGAATACAAACATTTCCCGATGATTTTATTTTCAAATATACAGACATTGCAGATGGTTATAAAATGATAGGCAATGCCGTACCTGTAAATTTAGCCTTTGCTATTGCTCAACAAATTAAAAAAGATTTAGAAAAATGACAACTTCAACTATCAACTCAGCAATTAAAGGAAAAGCGTACGAGTACGCTTGCATTCTCGCTTTACAAGAAATAATTTCGCCTATCAGGTGTATAGAAATTATAGAAAATACAAGTTTAAACATTGCAAAATTGCGATATCAGGATGATATTTCTGCACAAGAAAAATCGGATATGCTTCTATCAGCAAAATCTGGTATCGAAGCAATAATTGAGATGGAGCCTAAAATCATAGAAGATGGATGCGATAGGCTAACTATTTCACTGCAACCAGACAATATTGCCACCAATTTAGGAGATATCCGAGATGTTCTTATAATTCGTCGCTCTATAGAATGGGAAATTGGTGCTTCTGTAAAACATAATCACGCTGCTTTGAAACATTCCCGTTTATCAACAAAATTAGATTTTGGAAAAGTTTGGTTTGGTGTCCCTTGTTCCCAAGATTATTTTACGGAAATAAAACCAATTTTTGCACGATTAATAGCTTTAAAGGAGAGGGGAACAAAATGGAGAGACTTGATTAACAAAGAAGATACCGTTTATATTCCATTGTTAAAAGCTTTTATGAGCGAATTAAATCAGTTAAATATGGCAAATGATATCACTGCTGATTTTGTGAAGTATTTGCTCGGTAGCAATGGTAAAGATTATTATAAATTAATCCACAATAAAAATCATACCACCACAATCATGCCGTTCAACTTATTCGGAACACTAAATCAATCAGCAAACAATACTCGTCCAACAATAATTATTCCACAGATAGAGTTGCCAACGCGAATTATTGAACTTTCTTTTAAAGACGATTCTAAAACGACGGTCATCTTAACGATGAACAATGGTTGGTCAATCTCTTTCAGAATACATAACGCAAGTACAATCGTTGAGCCAAGTCTGAAATTTGATGTTCAACTTCAAAGTAAGCCCGAAGATATGTTTTATCTTAATCGGGAGTGGTGATTGATAACAAAAAATAGTTAAATAAATAGCACAATGACAAAAAAAACAATTTTAAAACAAACAATAGAAGCCTTTGAACTCAATGAGTTTAAATTTGAAGTTGTGGAAGAAGAAACAAACTATGTAGAAGCATTGAATGTTATTGAAATAATATTTGAAGACCAATTATTGAATTTGCTTATAGAAAAGGGTCATGACATTGGATTGGGGTATGAAAAGTGTTTTGACATAAAGCAATTTAGCGATAGGTTTGACGGAGTGGCTTGCATAGGTGATAAATTATCACTTTTAGATGGTGGAGGCTATCTGTATAGTCTTGAATGTGTAAACCTACAAACTCTTGCACGAATATTAGACTATTATACAAAAAGTAACAATTAAAAAAAATATCTATAAAAATTATGAACTGGTTTGAATGTAAAGTCAAGTATGACAAGATGATGGAGAATGGGATGGTGAAGCCTGTCACGGAGCCCTATTTGGTGGATGCGCTGTCTTTTACGGAGGCGGAGGCGCGGATTATTGAGGAGGTGTCGCACCTCGTGAGCGGCGAATTTGTGGTGACGGACATCAAGCGCGCCAAACTGTCCGAGCTGTTTTTCAACGACAAGGGCGACCGCTACTACAAAATCAGGGTCAGTTTCATCACGCTGGACGAAAAGAGCGGTGCCGAAAAGAAGACCTCCTGCAATATGCTGGCGCAGGCTAACGACCTGAAAGAGGCGGTCGCTATCCTCGAAGAAGGCATGAAAGGCGGCATGGCAGATTACGTCATCGCCTCAGTCACGGAAACGATGATTATGGACGTGTTCCAGTTCTCGGCGGACGAGAAAGGGAAGCAATCGGGCGGAAAAGGGAAAAAGCCGACCGTAGTAGAAATTGACCCGGAAGACGAATGAGCATCGCAGCGCAACTCAATCGGCTGAAAGCAGAACTTCCGCCACACGTGAAGTTGGTGGCAGTGTCCAAGTATTGTCCGGAAAGTGCGATTCAGGAGGCTTACGATGCCGGTCAGCGCATCTTTGGCGAAAGTCGCGCGCAGGAACTTGTGCCCAAATACGAGCACTTGCCCAAAGACATTGAGTGGCACTTCATCGGGCACCTGCAGCCCAACAAAGTGAAGTACATTGCGCCGTTTATCGACACGATTCACTCGGTGGATTCCGTAAAACTGCTGCAAGAAATTAGCGAACAGGCGCAAAAACACAGCCGCAGAATAAAGGTGCTGATAGAAATACACATTGCGGCGGAAGATTCCAAATATGGGTATAACCCCTATATGGGCAGACTTTTTTTGGAAAAAACCGATTTATCGCAATTCGCAAACGTGGATATTATCGGCTTGATGGGCATGGCAACTTACACCGAAGATGCCGGACAAATTCGTAATGAGTTTGCCGAACTCACCCGCCTGTTCACCCGATTAAAGCGCAATGCGTTGAAAGAAAACAACCTGTTCAAAGACCTGTCAATGGGCATGAGCAACGACTACAAGTTAGCGATAGAAGCAGGCAGCACCATAGTGCGAATAGGAAGCAAAATATTTCAAACAACAAACTCATAACTCATAATTCATAACTCATAACTAAAAGAAATGAATCAACTGACAATCGTGAAAATCGGAGGAAAAGTAATTGAAGACCCCACCGTGCTGGCGGCTTTTCTGAAAGATTTTGTGAAAATTAGAGGCTACAAAGTCTTAGTACACGGCGGAGGTCGTACGGCTACAGACTTGGCAGACAAACTGGGCGTGGCAACGACTATGGTACAAGGTCGGCGCATCACGGACGAAAAAACGCTCGACATCGCCGTCATGGTATATGCCGGCTTGGTCAACAAAACCATCGTGGCGCAACTGCAAGCCTTGGGCTTGGATGCCATCGGGCTGACAGGTGCCGATGTGAACCTCATCAGTTCAACCAAACGCCCTGTATGCGATGGGGTCGATTATGGCTTGGTGGGCGATGTAAAGAAAGTTAACTCGCAGGTTTTGAGCGAGATGCTGCAACAAGACTGGCTCCCCGTGCTGGTGCCAATCACGCACGATGGCAACGGGCAATTGCTGAACACCAATGCCGACACGATTGCCGCAGAAACCGCCAAAGCATTGGCGTTCGATTTCAACGTGCGACTGATTTACTGCTTCGAGAAAAACGGCGTGCTAAGCGATGAAACCAACAACAACAGCGTCATCCCGCGCATCAACAAAGAAGAATTTCAACGCCTCAAAAGCGAAGGCATCATCACCGGCGGCATGATTCCAAAGGTAGAAAATGCCCTGCAAGCCATTGCAGCGGGTGTGAAAGAAGTCATCATCACTTCATCCGAAAATTTGAACACCGGAAAAGGTACGCTCATCAGCGAAATGTCGTTGCCGATTTGATTGGATTTGTTTGGTCGGCAAGAAATCGCGCAGCCTTGATTATATGTTCTTCGGCATAGTTAGGGAGTTTCTTTAGCAGTTCTTCCGGCGACAATTTTTGTCCATGTTCGGCAGCATTATGTTCAGCGTATGCTCTGCCCACATCGTCAATCACCTGCGCCATCAGCTTGTCGCCGGGATTTTTGTTTTTCTTTGCTAAGCACACATCACAAATGCCGCATTCATCGGAGTTTTTTTGTCCGAAGTAGCGCATCAGGATTTGGCTGCGGCAGGTGTCGGTGCTTGAACCGTAGAAAATTACGTGTTCGAGGCGGTCTTTCAGGCGTTTTTGGCGCATTTCATAGACGTTTTTGGGGATGTCGAGGCGGTGCAATTCTTCGCGGTTGCGGGTGTAATAAATGGTTGGATTTGCCTTTGCCGGAATGTAGTGGATGATGTGTTGCTTGGAAATGGTTTTAAGTCCTTCATACACAGCGTGATGTGTCATTCCGGTGCGCTCCGCCAAAAGTTCCTCGTTGATGTAGATATAATCGGAAAACAGCCCCGTGTAGGAGCGTAGCACCACTTGCAGCAACTTGTCTAATTCGGCATTGAGAGCAATTTGGTACAAATCATCGCGATTGACGGTGAACATCAATTTAGAGCGTTTTTCGGTTTCCTCCACATATTCGATATAGCCCGCTAAGTCCAAGAGTTTCAGCGCACTATGGGCGTGTGTCATGTTGTAGTGATACGTTTTGCAGAACTGTTCGAGGATGAAATTGTGACCCGTCCCTGCGCCCTCTCCCATTGCGATTTGGTAGAAATAGGCGAGTTTTTCGTACACTTCTGCGATAAATTCCTTTTCGGGAAATTCATCGGGGAGGCGTTTTTTCAGTTGCGCTTGGTCGCGACCGTTGTAGAGGGCTACGGCGAAGGATTTTTGCTCATCGCGACCGGCTCGTCCCGCCTCCTGAAAATACTCCTCCAGCGAACTGGGCAATTCGTAGTGGATGACCACGCGCACATCGGGCTTGTCGATGCCCATCCCGAAGGCATTGGTGCAGACAATCACGCGACAGGTGCCGTTTTTCCACGCATTTTGCTTACGCGTTTTCTCGTCGGAGTTTAAGCCTGCGTGAAAAAAATCGGCTTCAATGCCTTGCCGTTGCAATTCGGTGGCAATTTCTTTGGTACGCGCCCGACTGCGGACATAGACGATGGCAGTGCCGGGCACACTGTTGAGTATCTTGATGATTTCAAACAGTTTATCCTCCGTTTGGCGCACCACGTAGGCGATATTTTTGCGTTCAAAGCTCTTTTGAAAGACGTTTTTTTGCTTGAAAAGCAACTTTTCTTGAATATCGTCCACCACCTCAGGGGTAGCTGTGGCGGTGAGTGCGAGCACCGGCACATCGGGCAATTTTTCCCGCAAATCCGCAATCCGCAAATAGGCAGGGCGAAAATCGTAGCCCCATTGCGAAATGCAGTGCGACTCATCAACAGCCAACATACAAACGTTCAAATCGCGCAATTTTGCCAGAAACAGTTCCGTGTGGAGGCGTTCGGGCGACACATACAGAAATTTATAGTCGCCAAAAATGCAGTTGTCCAACGCCACCAAAATCTCCGGATGGCTCATCCCCGAATGCACCATAGTTGCCTTGATACCCCGCTGGCGCAGGTTGTCCACCTGGTCTTTCATCAGCGCAATGAGCGGCGTGACGACAATGCAAATGCCCTCCATCGCCATCACAGGCACCTGAAACGTCAGCGATTTGCCGCCACCCGTAGGCATCAATCCAAGCGTGTCGCGCCCGTCATAAATGGATTGAATAATGTCTTCCTGCAACGAGCGAAACTCGCTGTAGCCCCAATATTCCTTTAATATGTCATGAAATTGGCTCATCGGGGCGCAAAGGTAGGCAAAAAAACATTCCGTGAGTGAAATTTTTCGTATCTTTGCCGAAAAAATTGCGATGGTATGCACAACGTGAAAATTAGAAATTATCAGGCTGATGATTCGATGAGCCGATTGGTGAACGAAAATCAGGACGCGTTGCTCGTTATGAGCCGTTTTAAAATTGCATTAGGCTTTGGCGATAAAACTATTGGCGAGGTGTGTCGCGACAATCATGTGGACACTAACACTTTTTTGGCGGTCATCAATATGTCGGATACGGGGCTTTCGTTGGTGGCTGTGATGGAATATCTGCATCGGTCGCACGACTATTTTCTCAATTATCGCCTGCCGGAGATACGCCAAAAATTGGAGCACGTCCTGAATCCGGGGCAAGACGAGTTGAATAAAGCCGTGTTGGGCTATTTCGACAAGTTTGAGGCAGCGGTGCGCAAACACATGAATTATGAGAGCAAAAAGGTGTTCCCCTACATTCAGGCACTGCTGAGCCACGAAAAAACGGAGAAATGCCCGCTCATTTTTTGTAAGCAGCACGAACAAATCGAAAGTCGGCTGACGGAGTTTAAAAACATCCTTATCAAATATTATCCCGCCCAGAGCACCAATGAAATGAGTAGCGTGTTGTTCGATATTTTCAGTTGCGAACGCGATTTGGAGTCGCACAATGCGGTGGAAGACCAACTCTATCTGCCTGCTATTCAAGAATTGGAACGCAAAAACGGACAACCGAAATGAGCCGCCCCATCAAAATTACAATCGTTGAGCCGTCGCTCATTCTTCGGAGTGGCGTCATTGCTGTGTTGCAAAGTCTGAAAGGGCAGTCGGTGGAAGTGTTTGACGTGCGCGACCTTGACCAACTGAAAACCTCACCGAGTTGGCAAAGACCCGATTTGCTGATTGTCAATCCCATTTTTTCGTTGCCACAAATCAAAAAAGAAGTCGGTAATCCGGATGTGAAATGCCTCGCTTTGCTCAATATCCTGCTCGACCGGACGCTGCTCAAAGCATTTGATGAGGTGATTTCGATTTACGACACGTCCGAGCAAATCCAGGAAAAATTGACGAAACTGCTTAGCAAGCCACTCGAAGAGAAGCATCAGGAATCGCTCTCACAACGCGAAAAAGAAATCATCGCCTGCGTGATTAAAGGCATGACTAACAAGCAGATAGCAGACGAATTGCACCTCTCGTCGCACACCGTCATCAGCCACCGCAAAAACATAGCCGGCAAACTGCAAATTCACAGCACAGCCGGCTTAACAATTTACGCGATTGTCAATAAATTGGTGGATTTGCCGGTTGAATAAAAAAAACCGAAAATTTGATTACCTTTGCAGCACTATTTTTATTTTTGATTATGAAATACAAACGTATCTTATTGAAACTCAGCGGAGAATCGCTGATGGGAGCGAAGCAATACGGCATCGATGAAAATCGGCTGGCAGATTATGCCAAGCAAATCAAGGAAATCGCGGCTGCCGGCACTCAGGTGGCTATCGTGATTGGTGGCGGCAATATTTTTCGCGGGTTGAGCGGTGCCGCCAAGGGATTCGACCGCGTAAAAGGCGACCAGATGGGGATGTTGGCAACAGTTATCAACAGCCTTGCTTTGAGTTCGGCTTTGGAAAAGGAAAACGTTGCAGTTCAAGTGTTTACTGCAACCAATATGGCACCCATCGGGCGATTGTATGCCAAGCCGGAAGCGGTGGAGGCGCTAAATCAGGGCAAGGTAGCCATCGTTTCGGGCGGCACGGGCAATCCGTTTTTTACGACCGACACCGCTTCGGTACTGCGTGCGGTGGAGTTGGAGGCGGATGTGATGCTGAAAGGCACGCGCGTGGACGGCATTTACACGGCAGACCCCGAAAAAGACAAGTCGGCAACAAAATTTGACACCATCACCTACGATGAAATTTACAAGCGCGGACTGAAAATTATGGATTTAACAGCAACAACGCTGGCGCAGGACAATCATTTGCCGATTATAGTGTTCGATATGGACACGGCAGGGAATTTGAAAAAAGTGCTGGCGGATGAAAAAATCGGCACTTTGGTGCATAATTAGGTATGGTAATTTCAGGGCAACCATCAAAATTATGATGACAAGGAAGACCGTAAGGTCTTTAATCTATCCTGTATGGGCATAGCCGTCAGGTTAAGGCTGAAAGCCTTGTAGCAATAGCGTAGGGCATCGCCCTACGAAAGATGCCCTCTCCCTCTCGTTTCGCCCTGAAAGGGCATCAGCCATTGCTATCGCCCTTTCAGGGCTTGCATTCAATGC
>BNTU01000035.1 GCA_025996835.1 Bacteroidia bacterium | reverse complement strand
ATTGCCAAGATTATTTTTGCAACAATCTTGGTAATCTTGAAAATCTTATGAAAATCGTGGTTCAGACAGACTGCGCAGACAGCAAAAACCGCCCGAAAGTTTGCGCTTTCGGGCGGTTTTACAAAGTTAGTACACGAGCGTAGTTTTTATCAATTCTCCGGTACACGCACAAGCTCACTATCACTAGTCTTAAATTGATCAGTTTTCATATTGCATTCATGACACAATGGAATAATGTAGGTATTTGTGTCACTACCGTAAACTTTTTGAACATGTGCTCCCACTACAGCCGGCTTGTTACACCCGATACAATAACACACGGTCGCTTTTAAACCTGTTTTGTCTTCCCAATACGCTATCCAAGAGTCATACCCTCTTGGATGTTCGTTTGCCGTTCCAGGCAAATTTTTTACTATTACATCCATCTTTTATTAAAATTTATTTAATTATTATTTTTCGACTTTCACTACCCACTCTCACAACATAAACCCCGTTATTCAAACCAATTTCAGCACTGCCGTTGACAACAGATTGATATACCTTTTGCCCTGCAATGTTGAATATTGACACGAGTGTTGCTTCTTTCGTTGCAATCGCGATGCCGTTTGCAATGCCATAAATTGCAATTTCGTCTTTGTTTGTTGTGCTGATGGCGGTGCTGCTGCCTATGGCCATAACTTTGCTAAACATATCGTTCCAATTGCTCTGTTTGTAGGCTTCCAATGAAGCAGCAGGTACATACAGCGTATCGACACTAACCGAAGCAAAATTATATGTGCCATCTATGCTTGGCGGTATAACAGCAAAGCAAGTAACGGAGGTAAGACCGGTGCAAAGGTAAAAAGTCTGTGTCCCAATGCTTGTCACACCGTTAGGAATGGTCACGGAGGTAAGACCGTCGCATTCTAAAAAAGCTTGTTGCCCAATGCTTGTCACGCCCTCTGGAATGGTGACGGAAGTAAGACCGGTGCAGCCCTCAAAAGCAGTCTCTCCAATGTCTGTCACGCTGTTACCAATGGTGACGGAGGTAAGACCGGTGCAGCCCCCAAAAGCACTCTTCCCAATGCTTGTCACGCCCTCTGGAATGGTGACGGAGGTAAGACCGTCGCAACCCCCAAAAGCATTACTCCAAATGCTTTCCACGCTGTTAGGAATGGTAACGGAGGTAAGACCGCTGCACCATCGAAAAGCATCACTCCCAATGCGTGTCACGCCGTCAGGAATGGTAACGGCGGTAAGACCGCTGCAACCGTAAAAAGTGCGATTCTCAATGAGTGTCACGCCTTCTGAAATGGTAACGGAGGTAAGACCGCTGCAACCCTCAAAAGCACCACTCCGAATGATTTCCACGCTGTTAGGAATGGTAACGGCGGTAAGACCGCTGCAAAAGTAAAAAGCATTACTCCCAATGGATGTCACGCTGTTACCGATGGTAACGGAGGTAAGACGGTCGCAATTGTAAAAAGCATAATTTGCAATGCTTGTCACGTTCGCGTTGATGACCACCGTCTTAATAGCAGTGCGGGAAGAACGCCATGGCACATCACCATTAGCATAATAATCCGCCATCCTCCCCCCAGCTCTGCCCACTAATGGTGAGGACACTGTCTGCGGTTAGCACTACCGTGGTACTGTTTGAGTCCCACGTACCTGTTGCTGCATTAGCAGCAGTTGATGTCAGCAATAATCCTATTATCGCCAACAAAAATCTAAATAATTTTTCTTTTTTCATAAAAATTTTTTTTATTACTAAAAATTGTTCTCGCTCTAATCGGCTTCGCGAGTGTCTTGCCCTTTTTTAAGAGTTTCCGTTCTCTCTGCATCATTATTTGAGTGTTTTGCAGTTTCACTTCGCATTTTTTTGGGGAACAGTTGCGATTCTGTTTCATATATTGTGGCGGCTTTCCCGTCGTATTATTTTCAAAAACTTCATTTTGTGGAACATGAAAAAAGCGGACTTGTACTATCCGCTATTGAGGCCGTGAGAATTTACCATTAATCCAAATAAGTAAGTCCGCATCGCTGCGAACGCTTCTACTTATTCTTGGATTTATTTGAAATTTCTCACGTTTCAATAGTCAGAATATAGCAAAACGCTAATTAAAATATGTCCGAAATAGTGCAAATTTGGCTAAAAAAACGTTTGTGTTCACACAAATTTTAGTGTGTTTTCACTATCATTATTTGCAGAATTTCGGGGACAAAGGTAAGACATTATTTTTGAACTACCAAAATATTTTTAAAATCTTTTTTTTGAGAGAAGAAAAAGTTGTACCTTTGCTCCGATTTAAAATTGCAATTATATCTGCGTACAATTCTCAGTAAGCAGCTTGCCGCGCACGCTGAGAATGTGGAAAGATATTTTGTGTGTGCCATTATCCACAGCCAAGAAACCTCTTGTCGTTCTGCTCGCTTAAGGTGGGGACGGAATGTGATACAACGGCATGGATATTTCGTACCTACGGCACGAAAGAGGTGGGGGCAATGGGCTTTTTCTACCAATTATTGCCCTATACGGGACAGCAATATCGTGCCATACAATTACCGGGAAAACCTTAAAAATCAGTTGATTCAGCCGGCTGCCACAAATTCGCGCTTTAGCCGCGCAAACACCTCTTTGACGGTGTTGATTTTTTCGGCTAAATAGGCGTTGAAGCCTGCGAAGACGAAGCCTTTGTCTAAATGACCTCTGGCAGACTGGAACAGGGCTTGGCTGATGCAGTAGGGGGCGGTGGTGTAGTCGCAGGTGCGGATGCAATGCAACGGGCAGTTTTTGGGCATCTTCAATCCGGCTTCCACTTTTTTGATAAATTCGCCGTGTAGTGCTCTGCCGGGCATTCCTACGGGGCTGTGGATGATGCACAAATCCTCTTTTTTTGCCGCTATGTACTCGTTTTTGAACGTGTCGGAGGCATCACATTCTTCGGTGGTGACGAAGACGGTGCCCATTTGCACGCCTGCTGCGCCCATGTCCATGAAGCGTTTGATGTCGCCTCCGGTATAAATTCCGCCGCCTGCGATGACGGGGATGTTTTTTTCTTCTTTGTAGGAATCGGCAACTTTGATGACTTCCGGCACAATCTCTTCCAATGCAAAATGGGGGTCGTCAATTTCTTCCGGCTTAAATCCCAGATGGCCGCCCGCTTTCGGACCTTCCACCACAATAGCATCAGGGAGGTAGTTGTAGGCACTTTTCCATTTGTTGCAAATCAGTTTGGCTGCCCGCGACGAGGAGATAATCGGCACCAATTTGGTGACGCTACCCGGCTTCAAATAGGCGGGCATATCCAGCGGCAAACCGGCTCCGGCAAAGATGATATCCACCTTTTCGGCAATGGAGGTGCGCACCAAGTCCGCAAAATTGGTCAGCGCGACCATGATATTGACCCCAATCACGCCTTTGGTCTTTTCCCGCGCCATGCGAATTTCTTTTTGCACGCCCCAGATGTTGTCTTCCAAAAAGCCGAGATGCCGTTCGTTGTGGATAAGTCCCAACCCGGCGCAAGAAATGACACCGACACCACCCTCGTTAGCCACTGCCACCGCCAAGCCCGACAGCGATACACCGATACCCATACCGCCTTGTATGATAGGTGTTTGTATTTTTATATTGCCTATATTGAATGCTTTCATGGGCGCAAAGGTAGACAAATAATTTGATAATATTACAAAAAAAACAAAAATTTATCCGTAATTTTGCAGCCATGATGGGACAGTTAGCAGTGGGCAGTTACCAGTTACCGGTTACCGGTTACCGGTTACCGGTTATCGGTGAGCAGTGGGCGGTTATTGGTGAGCAGTTGTCGGCGGTTTATTCTGCGGAGGAGAAGAAAACGCTTGCTCGCTTGATTCTTCAGTTTGTGTGCAACACAGATTTGTCAGGTCTTTTGCGCAGTAATGATGTGCAATTAACTGAAAATGAGGTTGTTGAAATCCAGCGAATTATAGGTGAACTGAACAAAAATCGCCCAATACAATATATATTAGGTGAAACGGAATTTTACGGGCTAAAATTGGCTGTCGACGAAAATGTGCTCATCCCGCGCCCGGAAACGGAGGAGTTAGTACAAAATGTCATTGCGGGCTTGACCCGCAACCCCCTGAAAAACAACACAATACTCGATATTGGCACCGGTTCGGGCTGCATCGCAATTGCATTAGCCAAGCATTTACCTGACGCAGAGGTCTATGCGTTAGATATTTCCCCAAAAGCATTACACATAGCCAAAAAAAACGCCGAAACCAACCAAGCAAACATCCACTTCTTCCAACACAACATCCTATCCCCCAACCCGTTCACTCCAAACTCTAAACTCTACACTCTAAACTCTAAACTCTACACTCTAATCGTAAGCAATCCTCCCTACATCACGCCATCGGAACAGGCGGAGATGCAGCCCAATGTGTTGAATTACGAACCGCATGAGGCTTTGTTTGTGCCTGAAAATGAGCCACTTCTGTTTTATGAACGGATTGCCACACTGGGGCAAACTTTATTGAACTCCGATGGGCAGTTGTTTTTTGAAATCAATGCACGCTTTGGAAGCGAAATTGCCGAATTGTTGCACCGGAAGGGTTATAGTGAGATACACATCATTCAAGATATTTCAAAAAAAGACCGTTTTATACAAGCATTATGGAAAACGAAAGACAACAAGTAAAGCCGCGCAAGGCAATCACATACGAACAAGCCCTGCACCGTTTAGCCGCCATTTGCAGCCGCAAAGAGCAGTGCGTGAGCGACATACGCAAAAAGATGGACACGTGGGAAGTGCTGCCTGCCGACCGGGAAAAACTATTGCAACACCTGCAAAAAGAAAAATTTGTGGACGAGCAGCGATTTTGCACCGCTTTCGTACACGACAAATCGCGCTACAGCCGGTGGGGAGTTCACAAAATCCGCTACGAACTAAAGAAAAAACAACTGCCGGACAACCTCATCCGCGAAGCACTCAACCACCTCAACCCCAACGAAACAATAGAACAACTGCAACAACTCCTGACCGCCAAGCGCAAAACCATCAAAGGCAATTCCGACTACGAAATTCGCATGAAACTAATGCGCTATGCCTGCAGCAAAGGTTTTTCAATGGATGATGTGGAAAAGGCACTAACTCATAACTCATAAAGGGAAATTTGTCGTACACCCTTTCTTGCGGCATTTTTAATTCAAAAGCCATTTCCAAACGGGAACTACTTCAATGGTCTTATCTTCTAATTTCAACGTTTGCTCGGTATCGCGTGTAACAATCAAAAGCCTGTTACATTCCAATACATTCGATATTTTGAGCAGGGCGGTCACTTCCCTGTCAAATGTGCCGTCATTGTTGTCGAGGTTGTAGCATACCTGAATGGCTGTTGTGGCATCGGGAATGTAAAAATCAACTTCAATCCCCATATTGTAGAAAAAGACGGCATCATTGCGCCCATATTTGCGTAACAGATTGATTGCCACCACATTTTCCAGCAAGGAGGTGTTGCCATCAAGCAGGAAAAGGTTCAAAATGCCGTTGTCGGTAAAATAATATTTCGGATTAGTTTCTTTATCAACAAGTTTGCCCGCAATATTCTGTATGGGCGTTATCAGCCACGCATCTTTCGCATATTCGATGTAATTGATAATCGTATTTGTCCCGACCTTGGCTCCGGTTGATGATACGATGTTGGCTATTCGGGTGAATGACATTTGACATAGAGCATCTCATCCCACTTACCTCCCAGAGCAATCAGTTGTTGCATCCGTTGGTAAAGCAAATAGGATTTTCCGGCTCTTCTGATACCTGCAAAAACATAATTGCCAAACTCTTCAAAAGTAAAATCTCTTGGAATTACCTTGTATTTAAGCACTTCAGCCTGATTGTCGGCAATAACTGTTTTTAAAATATTCTTATCCATAACCAATTTTTGTTCTATTCACAGAACAAAAGTACTGCTTTTTTGTTTCATACGCAAAACAATATCTAAATTTTGGACCTTGGGGCAAAAAAAACAGCGAAAATGTTTGGTTTGAATAGAAATTTTGTCTAACTTTGCGCCCGATTTTGAGCAGAGTTAAAACGGACTTCGGCTCTGTTGTAAAATAAAATGTAAATTTGGTGTTCCTATAAATAAAGTAGTCAACAATATGGAAAATAAAAAAGTAAAAATTTTCATTTCATACTCGCACGAAAATACAGACCTTTTTAAAGAGTTTCAAAAAGGTTTAGAAAGTCATTCCCAAAATTCAACAAATATTAAATGGGATATATGGACTGATGTAGAAATATCTGCGGGCGCATTTTGGCATGAATCTATACAAGATAAAGTTAAAGAAAGTGATGCGGCTATTCTATTGGTTAGTCAGCATTTTTTTGCGTCTGACTATATAAAAAATGAAGAATTTAAAAAATTTGTAGAGAGATATAAAAAAGAAAATTTCATTTTTTTTCCTGTATTATTGTGTGATTGTGAATTTTATGAACAATGGGAAGAACTTACGGAAATTCAGTTTTTTGCTCCACAAGGACAAGATTATGGCATTGATCAATTTAAAAATAAAATTGTTCCCTATGACTACCTTAAAGAGTCTAATATAAAGAACACCTATTTTAAAAATTGCGTAAAAGCATTTGAAAAAACAATTAAATTGAACCGTTCTGTCAAAAAGAAAAGTTCCGAAACAAATACAACTACAAAAAACGAGAGTCAATCTCAACAGTTAGAAGAACGATTTCAAGATTTTAAAAATCAAGTAATGAATCACATAAAACAACAAGATGATAAAATTGGCTCGTTGGAAAAATCGGTATCTTTCTTAATTGATGAGGCTTATCAAGGATTAAAGCCAATAGATAATTGTTTAAAAATATTATTTGACAAAGAAAAAAGAAAATATTCATTTGAATTTGAAAAACAATTTGAAATTATTGCAACAGAGGTTCTGCCAATAAGATATGAAACCCAATTTTATGCTAATAAATTTCTTACAAATGGCGAAAAAGCAAAAGATTTTTATGAAAAAAACAAAATCTATTGGAAAGATTTGGGTGTTGGCGCAAGTGTGGCAATCTTGGACAATAATGGCAAAAAATTTGGAGAAGAAACTGAAGTAACAATTAATCCAAAATCAATATCAGGAAATTTTATACCCTTTGATATTTCCTTTGTAAACAAAGATACCGAAAAAGCATTAAATTTAAAGACGGGGAATACCATCAAAATTAAGTATTGGTATTCTGTTCCTATTTTTTTATGGGGAAGTTACATAAATAGACATCTTTCATATTACAACGAACCTTTAGTTGTTGAAATTGAATACGATAAAAAATACAAGAGCAATAAAATTATTGAAAAAATTGAAAGTTTAATAGGTCCCAAAAGTACTCCCTCTGTCCTTCCAGAAGAGAAATATAGTAAAACACAGAGCTATCACACTTCTAACATTGTACAGAAAATAGAATTTAAAGGAGATAGATTTGAGAGGTTTAGAATTACTTGGGATTCCCTATCTTATTTTGGTGGCGATGAAACTAATACTGAAGATGGAGAGGACGAATTAGGACGCACTAATAAATAATGGAGAGATGAGTATAGTAGAGGAAATAACAGAAAATAATCGAGCATTTGCTTCTTTCGGAGGTAAATGTCCGTTTAAGTGTTCGCATTGTTATACTTTTAGCAAAAATTTTGAAGAACAACCAAAATGTTCAATAGATGAAATTGTTAAAAGCCTAACCAAGCAAGAGAATTTTAAAATCATATATATATCGGGTTATAAGGAGAATTTTGTAAATCCGGACGATGGATTAGATTTGATGGAAAAACTTTTTTCCCAATACAAATGCCATATACTATTTACAACAAGAAATATATTTAATAATAACAAGCAGATAGAGAGAGTAAGTAATCTTAGTAAAAAAATGCAAGATGCAGGTAAAAAATTATTTGCCTGTATTTCTATATCTGCGTTTGGTTCATATAAAAAATTGGAGCCGAATAAGATAACTCCTACTCCTGCGCAAAGGATTGAATTTTTAAGGGCAATTTATAACGAAGGAATTACAACTTTCTTAACATTACGACCTATTTGTCCTGATGCGTTTATTCCTACGTCTGAATATATTGAAATCCTTGAAAAATCACACAAATATTGTGATGCGGTAATAACGAGTGGAATTTTAGTAGATAATGATATTAGAGATAATCTAAAAGATTTTCCTTTTCGTGGTGAAAAAGAGCAGATGAGTTGTTTTAATAAAATGGATATAGAGGATATAGATGTAAGCAATGAATTAGCAGTAATTAGAGCATTTTGTAAAGTTAAAAATGTTAGTGATTTTGACAAAAGTATTCCTGCGATAAACTATATATTACAAAACAAAAAATAAATCAATTACAGCGGATTTCAAAATGGGAAAAATACTGGTGCATATTCATTTATACTATCTGGAACAGACGGATATGCTGTTGGATAGGTTAAAATCTATTGGAGATAATCCGTATGATTTGTTTATTACTATGTGCAGACACGATGATGCTGTGGAGCAGAAGATAAAATCGTTTAATCCGGCTGCAAAAATTATCATAACACACAATGTTGGCGCAGATGTATATCCATTTATACATATACTGAACTCTGTTGATTTGGATGATTATTCGTACATTGTAAAACTGCATACTCGACGCGACTTAACGAACCATTATTTTTGTGGTGAGTATATGTACGGCATTTCGAGAAGAAAATATTTGCTAAATTTCATATCATCGCAAACCGGATTCCAAAAATGCCTTGACACATTAAACGCGGATGAAAAATTGGGAATGATTGCGGATTATCAAGGTATAGTGAGCAAGCCAAGACGACGCGATAAAGAAACAATTGCTCAAGCATTGGATTTATTGCAAAAACACGGACTATCATGTAAAGTCAGGTATGTTTCCGGAACTATATTTATGGCGCGAGCAAAATTATTTAGAATAGTTCAAGAATTACGATTATCAGAGTCGGATTTTTCCAAATATACATCCGGCAGCGGAGGAATGTTGCCTCATATAATGGAAGTGTTTTTTGGCGCATCCATCATTGCTCATGGATATGAAATTCGCGACGTATCCACGCCTTTCATGCACAAACTTTGTTATTTGGTTCTAAAAAAAGCGGTTAGAGTTGTTCGTTTTTTCTACAGAAATGATATTTCCGTTGCCGGATACCGAACAATTAAAATTCTAAAAATCACAATACCTTTTGCAACCAAGCACGAAAATGCCGACGAGGTTGCCGATACGGAATAATACACGCTACTATTCTAATAAACAGGCTTTTTATCTTGGCATATCTCAACGAGCCATTCTGTTGAATATAATCATCCAACGTGCGCCGGTAATCGTTCCAAGCTTCCGCATCAAATTCCAAATCGGATGAATCATATACAAATCCATTCTCATCAAAAAATTGTTTCATATAGGGTGTAACACCTATGATTTGTGGAGGTTCTGTACAATGCTTCGTTTTCTGTATTTCTAATGAACCTGATATAAAAACGGAGTTCAACCCCTTTGTTTTATTTATCAGATATTGATTTTCAAAATTGTCTTTCAGTAATTTGTTTCGCTTTATTTGTATGACAGTTCCACCGCTTGGCATACACAACGCCCAATGCAAGGCAGTACCGCCAATACCGGCCAAAAATTTTGCGTTTTTTACGTATGCAATTTGCTCTTTCACCGATAATTTTTCAGGATAAACTATATGATAGCCATTTTTTGCAAAAATGTTTTGAATTTTTTCTTCACCCAATGTTTTTCTGTATGTCAATGCCGCTCGCGACAGATAAATTTTATCAAATCCATAACCCTCCGAAACAGAATCAGCAATACAACGATAAGTATCTCTCATTTCCTGCGAAGAAAACCTATCAAGCCTAAATGCTTGCGCCGGAACAAAAACATTTTTAAATTGCGCACTTTCATCCAACACCATCATTTTTTCAATGTTCAGTAAATCTATCAATTGCGTGGCAAAATTTGGTATTGGGGGCTTTCCAATAAATAAGGCTGTGGTGTTTTTATATTTGTCCAATAACATCGGAAAAGCGCGACTCAACTGTTCCAGCATGAAATGACCAAATTCCGACTCATTCAGATTTCCCAAATACACGACATCTATATCAAAGTTTTGCATTTTTTTCCCCCTCCAATGCTTGGGAAGACATTGCCCATTTCCATGCGTCATTAACGATTGCTTTATGAATTTTCCATGACTGTCGAAGACACCAAAAGAGTGAATATCTTCCTCGTCAACAGCAATTATGCCATTTGGCACTTGTTGAATATTCAAGTTAGAACCAACTTTCAGTCGGGATTCTGCACGATGTATAAAATTTTTATATCCTTGCGGACCGTAAATTGTTATTGACATATTCTTGCTTTGTTTATACCCAGTCGAGAAATATGTTTTTTATCGCGCGCTGTTCAATAATGGCTTCTATGTTTTTCAAACGTTGGGTGAATTTTCCCGGATTAAATCTAACATGCGTCTCCACCATTATATAACCAATTTTATCGTAAACGCCGGATTGCAATATGTCGTCCAAAACATCAAACTCGGCACCTTCTATATCCAATTTCAGGATGTATATATAATCAAATTGTTTGATGTAATCAACCAATCTCATCATTTTTACCTTATATGAATATGAACTTTGCGCTCCAACTACATCTACAATGCTGCACGCTTGGTCATATACAAGTCCGGAAGTGTGCAACATAATTTCCCCGTTTTCTCCGGATACGGCAGCATTATTAAATATTACTCTATTGTTATTTGCATATTTCCTTGCATACAAACGGGCTGTTTCAAGTAATGGGTCAAAAGCATGCACTATTCCACCGCAGCGCAGGAACAAGTCGGTTATAAGACCAATATTTGCGCCACAATCCAAACAAATAGCATCGGCAGGCATATTATGAAAAATAGGACCATATTTTGGTGCAACCTCGGCATTATACAGCATCAGTTCTATCTGACCAAAGCCGTTGGGGTCTGCCAAAGCATTTATGATATACTTTTGGTTTTTGATAAGCTGGTCGTATTTCATCGAATACGACAGAACTCTCATTCCAAATAATTTAATTTTTCGCCGCCCATTAGGCAACTTTTCTTTTTGTATCACTTTCATTTTTGTTTTCTTTTTATAAACGGATTTTATTTTTGTTCACGGAACAAAAGTACTGCTTTTTTATTTCATACGCAAAACAATATTATATTTTACTAGGGCAACCGCATCAAAATTCAGCGATTATTCATATATTATTTCGCGACCATATTTCATCACCTCGTATGCGAGCGGGTCATCAGCCACAAATTCGCTTTTGCGGAACGAATGCGGCTCTATGCGCCAATCCACATCACATCCCATAACCATAAGTTCAACATCTCTGTCAAAGACATTATCACAGTTATCAAAAATGATGGCGAGGTCAATATCGCTATCCTTGTGAAAATTGCCTTTGGCATAAGAACCAAAAAGAATGAACCGTGCCGCGCCATACTGCGCCTGCACTACCTGTGCAAACCGCTGCGCCGCATTTATAGCATCTCTTTTATCCATATCCGTGCGTGTTGGCATTTTACTTTCACATAATATGCCTTGAGCAGTTTTTCAATGACGATATGTCCGAGAAACAGTGCCCAATTGTACTGCCCGGCTGCAAGCATCGCCTCCATAGTTACAAAGTCATCATCGGACGTGTCTGTCCAATGCTTTGCAATTTTATCGGCGTTAATGATGGGTGTTGCCATATTGTTTTTATTTATATTTATGAGTGCAAAGGTAGTAAATAGTTATGAATTTTGATGCGGTTGCCCTGATATTTTACAGCAATTTTTTAAGTTCCTCAATATCAGGCATCGACCAGCGGCAGGATATGGCATTGAATGCAAGCCCTGAAAGGTGGGGTGGCGTAAATCAAGTTTCATTTTCTTTGTTTTATGTTTTTGCCTCAACTTATCATTTTTTTTTATGTTATTGATTATCAAGAACATGTGACCAAACAAATGCAATATGTGGTGGGTGCTTTTTTGGACTCAATGCCGATTTACGCCACCCCAGCTTTCAGCCCGTGATGAAATCTTCCGAACGCGATTGGGGCATGCTTCCATGGTCCACCACCAAACCTGTTAGGTCTCTAAGACCTAACAGGTTTTTTTCGAGCCACCCCCGGCATGCTAATTCAGCCCCATGCTTCTCAACTGCTCGGGAGTATATCCGGTGGCTGTTACAATGAGTTCTAAGTCCATCCCATTTTCTTTCATCCGCTTAGCAGTGTGAAAGATGCCTTGTTGGATACCTCTCTCCATGCCTTGTTGGATACCTTGCTGGATGCCTTTCTCCATGCCTTTCTCCATAGCATAATCTGCTACCAACTCAACACCGTAGCACCTTTCAAAACTTTTTTCGTACGTTGTCATATCTTCTTCTGTTAATGTTTTTAAATCTGCTAATTCAAACAATTCGTCGAATATCTCGCCTTTTAGTTCTGCCGGTTGCTCCAGCAATTCTGCCAGATGCTTCATGCAATACAACCATCTGTCGAAATCAGTCTGCGATTCTGCTAACGTTTTGTTGAACTTCGACAATTCTATTATGATAATTTGCACTTTATCGCTTGCCTTTTCCTTCGTTTTTTCATTCATCAGTGAATAACAGCTGATGTAATCGGTGTTATCCTCTGTCAAATTGAAATTCAAAATGGCGATGACATACAACGGTTTCATCCCATAATCCCATTTTTTGCCTTTCTTGGCTTGCTTCAGAATGGCTGCCGCCGCATACAACCAACACCTTTCCATAAAATACTTTTGCCGAGCCACTTGCATCTCCACGATGTATCGTTCGCCAAGTTCGTCCATGCAATGCAAATCATAAATCGTGTCTCGGTCTTCGGGTTTAAACCCCAACTGCTCAAGTGGCAAATGTTTGACTTCAACAATCTTTTTTTGCCCCTCAAAAACTCCGTTCAAGAAGTTGCGCATCAACTTCTCATGTTTCTCACTAAAAGCGGTCTTAAATCCATGGTCTGTTTTCAAGTCCATGTAACGCCCCGGTTTTTTCCGTTTTTCCTCGTTCTGTACCATAAATTGATTATTTTTAAATTATTATTTCGGCATATTTAATCGCTTTGATTAAATAATCGCGACAAAGGTACGAAAAAGTTTTGGGCAGTAGCAGCCACACCCCAAATTTTAACAAAAAAACTATGTTAAAAATTCATAATGTGAATACTATTCTAACAGCAGAAAAAATCGTAATCTGCGCAGTTTAGACGCATTGCATCTTGCTGTAGCAAAGGCAACAGCTGTGGACATTTTTGTAACCTACGACATCCGTCAAGCCCAAGCAGCAATCAATCTTGGGATGAAAGTTGTTTCTCCGGGCAATCTCAATGCGTGCGCTGCCCCCTGCTATTCTTCCTCGCTATACGCAATTTCCCCGTGTTGCGAAATATCCAGCCCTATGGCTTCGGATTTTTCGTCGGCGCGCAAGCCCACCGTTTTATCTACGAGCTTGAAGAGTATGAAGGTCATTGCTGCGGCGAAGACTATTGCGGCGAGGTTCACGACTGCCTGCACGCCTAATTGATGCCAATCGCCGTAGAGTGCGCCCTGTGCGCCGTCGGTAATCACTTGCGTGGCAAACACGCCGGTGAGGATGGCTCCCACAAAGCCGCCAACGCCGTGCACGCCGAATGCGTCGAGCGAATCGTCGTAACCAAATTTGGGCTTGAGGTAAGCCACTGATGTGAAGCATATTATCGCCGAAATAAGTCCGATAAACAGCGCGCCCAGCGCATCCACCGAACCGGCGGCGGGCGTGATGGCAACCAAGCCGGCTACTGCACCGGTGCAGATGCCGATGACGGTGGGCTTTTTGTGAAGCAGCCATTCCATCGTCATCCAGGTGACGGCGGCTACGGATGTTGCCAGGTGGGTTACGAGGAAAGCGTTGGCAGCCAAGCCATCGGCGGCAAGTCCGCTACCGGCATTGAAGCCAAACCACCCCAGCCACAGCAGGGCAGTGCCCAACACCACGTGCGGGATGTTGTGCGGAATCATCATATTGGTGCCATAGCCTTTGCGCTTGCCGAGCATAATCGCCAGAATGAGGGCAGAAGTCCCTGCGGTGATATGCACCACCGTGCCGCCCGCAAAGTCGAGCGCACCCATGCGCATCATCCAGCCACCACCCCAAACCCAGTGCGCCATCGGGTTGTAAACGAGAATAGTCCACAAAATAGAGAACAGCAAAAAGCCCGAAAATTTAATCCGCTCGGCAAATGCGCCCACAATCAAAGCGGGCGTGATGACCGCAAATTTGCATTGAAACAGCGCGAAAAGCACTTCGGGGATATTGCCACTCGTCAGCGTATCCTTGCTGATGCCGTGGAGAAAAATCTTGTCGAACCCGCCGATAAACTCGCCGACTATGCCGCTGTCGGCAAACCCCGTTCCGAACACGGCACTGTAGCCGTAAACAATCCATTCGATGGTGATAACTGCCGTCAGCACAATACATTGCATCATCACGCTCAACACATTTTTGCGCCGCACCATCCCACCATAAAAAAACGCCAATCCGGGAATAGTCATCAGCATCACCAGCATAGTAGCAGCCATAATCCAAGCCGTATTGCCCGAATCCAAAGTAGCCGCCTCACCCCCCTGAGCCAAAGCAACAGAACTGCATAAAAACAACCCCAGAATCACCCCAAAACATTCAAATATCTTTTTCATCTTAAATAATAATTTTTAATTCATAATTCATAACTCATAACTCATAACTCCTTATTATACAACGCCTCATCCCCCAAATCGCCCGTGCGAATGCGGATAGACTGGTCGATGGTGGACACAAAAATCCTACCGTCGCCACTTTCGCCCGTGAAGGCGGATTTCAGGATGGCATCAATGGACTTTTGAACATTCATCTCGCGCACCACGAAGGAGATGTAAATGCGGTCGATGGCGTTGATGTCGTAGGCTATACCCCTGAAAATCAGCCCCTGTTTGGCATCGCCCTGCCCTTTCACGTCCCACCACGACAAAAACTCGATGTCGGCTTCGTGCAATGATTTACGAACATCCGCAAATTTCGATTTGCGAACAATAGCTTCAATTTTTTTCATACTTTATTTATTTAAATTATTAATATTTTTAAAAACTCAGATTAATGCCAAATACCAAATTAGCATCCTCTCGGTAAGGATTTATGAGGTATTGCACGAAAATCGGAAGCGCGAAATCGCCTGTAACAGCAATCGCTTTCGCGGCTTTCAAACTCACATTCACCACATTGAAATTGTTGGAATAAGCACCCTCCCAAGGTGTAAAACCCAATTCCGCTTCCAAATTCACCCCTTTCACCGCAAACGGATAAGTCAAACTGACATAAGTGGAAAGGGCTTTGTCGCCGTCGGAATTGAGCACGTCCGCCCCTGCAAAAACCGTGTTCCAAGCGATTGACAACGGAAACGCTTCCGGCAAAGTGTAACCGACAGTTGCCTCAAAGGCATGAGAAGTCTCATTTTCACCAAACTTGAAGTAGTCGCCCCCGGAAGCCACAATCCAATAGTCCGTAATGCGCACCGAAGCCCCGGCTATGTCATAGCCAACAATCAAATCCACTTCCTTGGCACCGGCAGAGAGGCTTGTGCTCCCCCATGCACCCAAAGAAAAACCGCCCGCCGACATCTTCACCGCCGGTTGCACATTGGCACCGGGGAAGGCATCTTGAAGTGCCCCCCGAAACACATACGCACTCACCACATCGGCACCGGCAGAAAAACTCACACCACTCGCCTCTTGTGCCGCGACAGAAGCCGTGCACCCAAATAGCAGCGAAACCAACACATAACTTACTTTTTTCATATTTTTTCGTAATTTGACGGTGCAAAATTACACAAATGTTTTTAAATAACAAGCATTTTGACACAAAAATTAAAATATTGCTATTAAAATGATAAATTAATACCGGATATATTACCTATTTTTCCCTGTTTTTATCCTTACGGATAGGGTGTTCAAACGGATTAACAACATTCATCAAAAATCATAACTCATAACTATTTCGTATCTTTGCGGCTGTAATTTTTAAAAATGATGGATTATATTTCAACGCGAGATGGGGCACGGCGCAAATATTGCAGTAGCGAGGTGCTGATAAAGGGGTTGGCTGATGACGGCGGGCTTTTTGTGCCGGTGGATTTTCCCCAAATTAAATTTTCCGGCAGCGAGACTTATATTGAGATGGCGAGTGCCATTTTCAGCCAATTTCTGACTGATTTTGAAAAAAAAGATGTTCAAACGATTGTGCGACAGACGTATAGCGATTTCAATCCATCGGTGCTGACTACAATATCCGACCAATTGAGTTTTTTGGAATTGTGGCACGGGAAAACGTCTGCTTTCAAGGATGTGGCGTTGCAAATTTTGCCGCGACTGCTCACTCAGGCTCTGAAAAACAGGAATGAGAGTGCTGAGGTTGTGATTTTGGTAGCCACCTCCGGCGATACGGGGAAGGCTGCGCTGGAGGGTTTTGCGGATGTGCCGCAGACCCGAATAGCCGTTTTTTATCCGCAAGATGGCGTGTCGGATACTCAAAAGTTGCAAATGGTGACGCAAGAGGGCAATAATGTGGCTGTTTTCGCGATTAAAGGCAATTTTGATGATGCACAAACCGCCGTAAAAAAGGTATTAAACGATGGCGATTATCTGAAATCCAAGCCAAATGTCCTGTTTTCGTCCGCCAATTCCATCAATTGGGGGCGACTGATGCCGCAAATTGTGTATTATTTTTCGAGCTATTTTTCGGTGGCAAAGGCGGCTGAAAAAGTCAATTTCATTGTGCCCACAGGCAATTTTGGTGATATTTTGGCGGGCTATTATGCCAAGAAGATGGGCTTGCCGATTGCTCAATTGATTTGCGCCTCCAACAAAAATCATGTGCTGACCGATTTCATCCAAACGGGCGAATATAGCATCAAGCGCGAATTTCACAAAACAATTTCGCCCTCAATGGACATCCTCGTGTCCAGCAATCTCGAACGCCTGCTTTTCGATGTCTATGACGGCGATGCGGAGGCGATTGCCGGTCTGATGCGCGATTTATCGGAACACGGTGCGTTCAAAATCGGTCAGCAGCAATTAGAAAAAATTCAAGAAACATTCGTCGCGGATTTCGCAACAGAGGAAGAAACGAAAAACGCCATCAAAACAGCATACACGCAGCATCACTACCTCATCGACACGCACACAGCCGTGGCATTTTCGGTGTATGAAAAGCATCCGTTTGACAATAAAACCGTCATTTTGTCAACCGCATCGCCCTACAAATTTCCGCAAGATGTCTATCACGCCATATACAATGAAAATGCGACGGACTATGCGGCGGCTCTCTATGAAAAGACGGGTTGTGAAATTCCAAAAAACATCAGGGAGTTGGCAAATAAAAAGGTTCTACATACGGGGGTGATTGAGAAAGATGAACTGAAAAAATGTTTAAAAATATGAAAATAATTGTGCCGGCTACATCGGCGAATTTGGGTTGTGGGTTTGACAGTATTGGGGTTGCGCTCAATTTGTATCTTGAATTGGAAGTGTTGGAGCGCACTGACAAGTGGGTGATTGTTTCGGATTTTGGTGCGGGCATTCCGAAGGATGAAACGAATTTAATTGTTAAAACCGCCCTTTCGCTTGCGCCTAATTTGCCGCCGCGCAGGATTGTGATGAAGTCTAACGTGCCGCTGACACGCGGTTTGGGCAGTAGTTCCACCGCCATCGTTGGGGGGATTTTGCTTGCCAACGAGCTGGCACATCTGGAATTGAGCAAGCACGAGATGCTGAATTTCGCATCCAAAATGGAGGGACATCCCGACAATGTGGCACCCGCCATTCTGGGTGGATTAGTGGTTGGGTGCTTCCAAAACGGCAAGCTCGACTATGCGCCGATGGCGGCTCCTGATTGTGCCTACATCGCCTTTGTCCCGAATTACAGCCTGCCTACAGCCGTTTCACGCGGGGTATTGCCCAAGACGATTGATTTTCCGGAGGCGGTCACGGCATCCGCGATTTCCAATGTGATGGTGGCAAGTCTGACAACCGGCAACCTCAAACTGGCGGGCAAACTGATGGAAGAAGACCGTTTTCACGAAAAATACCGCGATGCCCTCGTGCCGGAACTGGAGGAAGTCCGAAAAATTTCGCACGAATGTGGCGCGTATGCCTGCGTGTTGAGCGGTGCAGGTCCCACTATTTTGGTGCTAAGCCCCAAGGAAAACGCGGCAGACATCTGTGAAAAATTATCCTCATTCGATGCGCAAGTCATTGAATTGCAAGCGGATGCGCAAGGTGCACGGATAGAGTTGTGAAAACACAGAACAAAACGAAGAAGATGGCAAACTTTATCATCCGCAATGGGGGTTAAGCATGCCCCACCTCCACCTCCGGCGCAATCTTCTTAATCAGCCCTTGCAACACATTGCCCGGACCAATCTCTGTGAAACTCGTTGCGCCGTCGGCTACCATTGCCTGTACCGATTGTGTCCACTTGACCGGAGCGGTCAGTTGGGCTATCAGGTTGGCTTTGATGGTGTCGGGGTTGGTTTCGCCTTTTGCCGTCACGTTTTGATAGACGGGGCATTTGGGCGCAGCAATCGGCGTTGCAGCAATCGCAGCCGCCAATTCTTCGCGTGCCGGTTCCATCAATGGCGAGTGGAACGCACCGCCAACGGCAAGTTTCAGTGCGCGCTTCGCGCCTGCTGCCAATAATTTTTCGCATGCCGCATCTACGCCGGCGTTGGAGCCGGAAATCACCACCTGACCCGGCGAATTGTAGTTGGCTGCCACCACCACATCTGTGATGCCGTTGCACACCTCCTCTATCGTGGCATCGGGCAACGCCAAAATCGCTGCCATCGTGCCGAGCGTTTTCTCGCACGCCTTCTGCATAGCCAACGCACGCTTATAGACCAGTTTCACACCGTCTTCAAACGACAACGCTCCGGCAATCACAAGAGCAGAAAATTCGCCCAACGAATGCCCCGCTGTCATATCCGGCTTAAAATCAGCACCTTGCTCCAATGCAGAAATCACCGAGTGCAAAAAGATAGCCGGCTGAGTCACTTTCGTCTGCCGAAGGTCGTCATCCGTGCCCGCAAACATCAAATCGGTGATGCGAAACCCTAAAATAGTGTTCGCCTGTTCAAAAAGTTGTTGTGCCCGAGCAGAATTATCATACAAATCCTTGCCCATGCCTACGAACTGCGCTCCCTGTCCGGGAAATACTGCTGCTTTCATTTTTAGTTATGAGTTATGAGTTATGAGTTATGAGTTAAAAATCAGTCAGCAAACCAACTAACTCATAACTCATAACTCATAACTAATTTACAGTGCTTTAATTTCTTTCAACACATCGTTTGTGGTGCGGACGGCTGCTGCTGACTTTTCAAACAACGCTTTTTCTTCTGCGTTCAGGTTCAAGTCCACGATGCTTTCTACGCCTTTTCTGCCGATTACTGCCGGTGCGCCTATGCAGATGTCTTTTTGTCCGTATTCGCCTTCGAGATAGACGCAGGCGGGGATTACGCGCTTGTAATCTCTCACGATGGATTCGGCTACGTAGGCTCCTGCTGCACCCGGAGCGTACCATGCCGATGTGCCCAGCAAGCCGGTCAAAGTGGCACCGCCTACCATTGTGTCAGCCACTACTTTGTCTAATGCTGCAGCACTCAACAATTCGGAAACGGGGCGACCGTTGAGGGTTGCCAAGCGTTTCAACGGAATCATCGTGGTGTCGCCATGACCGCCGATGACCATGCCTTCTACCTGCGCAGGGTTGGCTTTCAGGGCGGTGGAGAGATAGTATTTGAAGCGCGAGCTGTCCAATGTGCCTCCCATACCGATGACGCGATTTTTGGGTAAGCCGGTCGCCTTCAGTGTCAGATACGTCATCGTGTCCATCGGGTTGGAGATGATGATGAAAATAGCGTTTGGAGACACCTTCAAACAGCTGCTCACCACCGTCTTAACGATGCCGGCATTCACGCCAATCAACTCTTCGCGGGTCATCCCCGGCTTGCGCGGGATACCTGACGTTACGATATACACGTCCGAACCGGCGGTCGCTGCATAATCGTTTGTTACTCCAATCACATTTGTTTCAAAGCCCAGAGTGTGAGCCGTTTGCATCATGTCGATTGCTTTTCCTTCTGCCACGCCTTCCTTCACGTCGAGCATGACCACCGTATCAGCGATTTTACGAAATGCTAATACATTTGCACAGGTCGCGCCTACGTTCCCTGCACCTACAACAGTTATTTTTGCCATTTTTTTAATTATTTATATTTATTATTTTTCTGAATTTGGGTGCAAAATTACAAAAATAATTCGTAATTCATAATACGATTGACAACTATTTCCTACCTTTGCACGAAATTTCAAACACATAAACAATGGAAATTGCATCGAAATATAGCCCTAATGAGGTTGAAGACAAGTGGTACGCCTACTGGATGGCACACGGATTTTTTCATTCCGAGCCGGATGAACGCGAACCTTACACCATCGTCATCCCGCCGCCCAACGTGACAGGGGTGCTCCACATGGGGCACATGCTCAACAATACTATTCAGGACATCCTTGTGCGCCGCGCCCGAATGATGGGCAAAAACGCCTGCTGGGTGCCCGGAACCGACCACGCCTCGATTGCCACAGAAGCCAAAGTAGTAGCAAAATTGGCACAGGAAGGCATCAAAAAGACCGACCTCACGCGCGAACAATTTCTCGAACATGTCTGGGAATGGACAAATAAGCACGGAGGCATCATCCTCGAACAACTGAAAAAACTCGGTGCAAGTTGCGATTGGGAACGCACCTGCTTCACAATGGACGAAAAACGCTCAAAAAGTGTCATCAAAGTCTTCATCGATTTATACAATAAAGGATTGATATACAGAGGAGTACGCATGGTCAATTGGGACCCGGCAGCAAAAACCGCTCTCTCGGACGAAGAAGTGATTCATAAAGAGCAACAGGGGAAGTTGTATTATCTGCGGTATATGATTGAGGACGGGAAAGGCTATGCCGTGGTGGCGACCACCCGCCCCGAAACCATCTTCGGCGACACTGCCGTCTGCATCAACCCAAACGACCCCAAAAATCAGCATTTGAAAGGCAAAAAACTCATTGTGCCGATTGTCAACCGCGTTGTGCCCGTCATAGAGGACGATTATGTGGACATCGAATTTGGCACCGGCTGCCTCAAAGTGACCCCTGCGCACGATGTGAATGACTATATGTTGGGCGAAAAATACGGCTTGGAGGCGTTGGATATTTTCAACGACGACGGCACGCTCAATGCTCACGGGCTGCAATACGCGGGCAAAGACCGCTTTGAAGTGCGCAAACAAATTGAAAAAGACCTGGAAGCCGCCGGACTGCTGGAAAAAGTGGAAGCCTACGAAAATAAGGTGGGTTTTTCGGAACGCACCAACGTCCCCATCGAACCCAAACTGTCGATGCAATGGTTTTTGAAGATGAGCAACCTCGCCAAACCCGCTCTGGATGCCGTAGAAAGGGACGACATCAAGTTTTATCCACCAAAATTCAAAAACACCTATCGCCACTGGATGGAGAATATCAAAGATTGGAATATCTCGCGGCAGTTGTGGTGGGGGCATCGCATTCCGGCGTGGTATCTTCCACAAGGAGGATTTGTGGTTGCCTACACAGCCGAAGAAGCCCTGAAATTGGCAAAAGAAAAATCCGGCAATGCAGATTTACAGTTGACCGACTTGCGCCAAGACGATGACACGCTCGACACATGGTTTTCGAGTTGGCTGTGGCCTATTTCCGTTTTTGACGGCATCAATGAGCCGCACAACAGAGAAATTGAATACTATTATCCGACCAATGATTTGGTTACGGCACCCGAAATTATCTTTTTCTGGGTGGCACGCATGATTATGTCGGGTTACGAATACCGTCGGCAGCCCTGCTTCAAAAATGTCTATTTCACCGGCATTGTTCGCGACAAATTGGGACGAAAAATGTCGAAATCGCTCGGCAATTCGCCCGACCCGATTGCACTGATGACCAAATACGGTGCCGACGGCGTACGGATGGGGATGCTACTCTCGTCGCCTGCCGGAAACGATTTGCCGTTCGATGAATCGCTGTGCGAACAGGGGCGCAATTTCAATAATAAAATTTGGAATGCGTTCAGGTTGGTGAAAGGCTGGGAGACAGCCGATATTGCACAGCCTGAATCCGCCAAACTCGCCACTCAATGGTTTGACGCCAAACTTGCCCAAACCATCGAAATCATCAACGACCTATTCGACAAATACCGCATCTCAGAGGCTCTGATGGAGGTTTACAAACTCTTTTGGGACGAATTTTCATCATGGTACCTCGAAATGGTGAAACCCGCCTACCAACAGCCCATCGACCGTGCCACCTACGAAGCCGCATTGGGCTTTTTCGATGCCCTTCTGCGGCTGCTGCACCCATTCATGCCTTTCATCACCGAAGAATTGTGGCAAGCATTGGCAGAACGAAAAGACGGCGACAGTATTATGAATGCCGCAGCCCCTGCCCCCCGCACCCCCCTCAGGGGGGCTTCGGACAGTCCCCCTGAGGGGGATTTAGGGGGCTACCCCCCCCCTGAGGGGGGGGAGGCTGACTTCAAAGAAATCATCGCCAACATCCGAACGGTGCGCCTGCAAAAAAATATCCCCAACAAAGATCCTTTGGAATTGCAAGTGTTAGGCGACTACAACACGGCTTACAACCCGGTCATCATCAAAATGGCAAACCTATCCGCCATCACACGCGTGGCAGAAAAAGCCCCCGGTGCTGTGTCTTTTTTGGTAAAAACCACCGAATTTGCGATTCCGTTGGGTAGCACGCTCAATGTGGAGGAGGAGTTGGAACGCTTGCAAAAGGAGTTAGTCTATTACCAGGGCTTTTTGAAGTCGGTGGTTGGCAAACTCGGCAACGCCAATTTTGTAGCCAAAGCACCGGCGCAAGTGCTTGAACACGAACGCAAAAAGCAGGCAGATGCTGAAAGCAAAATCAAGTCAATCGAAAAAGCAATGGGTAAGTTATAATGGCAAACGCAGGAATGACGGTCGGTTATAAATCCGTATCAAAATCAAATAAGTTCAGAAACATCTCTTTGATGGTATCGCGCTGTGCTTCAATATCTTTATTTACCCTGTTTACAAGCACATAAGAGCTTAATTCAGGCAAAGAGTAATGCTCAAAATTATCGCGCCCAATTAATCTGTCAATGACGTAGGAGTATATCCTAAAGCGTTGATTGCTATTTTCCCCCTCAATCTTATTATGTTGTGCATCTACCGAACATGAGCCATTGACGGCAAACGAGGCATCGGGGTATTTTTCTATCAAAATATTGAATATGGCAAAGCAGGTGATAAAAATCCGATGAGCATCTTGCTGATGGGTTAATACGCTATATTTGTCGTCCAGATATTTATGAATCGCCGCATAATATTTGACTGTAAATGTATTATTTTCATACAATTCAGCCCGAACGATATACTTCAATTTTTTGTCAGTGAAAAATTTGTATATCTCCGCAAACAAAAAATCATCACTTCTGGTAGGTGATGATTTTTGCACAAACTGCACCTTGTATGGCTCGCTGTCGAACTTCATGGAACTAAGTATTTGTCCGGTTTGTGATGACAATACATCCCCTCCGTCACCTTAATCCATTCGCCTGTAAAACCGGACAATGGCTTGGGCTTCCGTTCGCTACGTGTTTCCCAGCCCTTGCGTATGCTTTTGGGCGGGATTCGCTTGTTTTTTGTTACTGCTTCCATAATTTCAATGTTTTTATTTCGGCTACAAAGGTAGTTATTAT
>BNTU01000034.1 GCA_025996835.1 Bacteroidia bacterium | reverse complement strand
GCATAAATTCGGAGCCAATGCGCAGCCCTATTATGTGCCGGTGGATAATGACGGGTTGCCGCTCGCGCCGTGGTATGCCTTTGACGAGGATGTGGATAAGTATGTGCAGTTTTTGCGCGGTGGGCTGAAAAAATAGTCTGAGTAATGCAAAAAAACGTACCTTTGCAGAAATTAAAAACAACTAAGTATGGCAAACGAAAATTTGCATCATGCAAACAAGGCAAAAAATGATGAATTCTATACCCAACTTGTTGATATAGAAAAAGAACTTAAGCATTACAAAGAGCAATTTAAGGACAAGGTTGTTTTCTGTAATTGTGACGACCCACGTGTGAGCAATTTCTTTTTCTTTTTCTATGCAAATTTCCATGCGCTTGGTTTAAAACAACTTATTGCCACTTGTTCCAAAAATTTGAACCCCGATTTGTTCAGTCAAAACAAAGACGAACAAGCCGTATATTGTATTTATGACGGCAAAGACCGTGTGGATGATATAATTGAAAATCGTGAAAAATTTATCAAGCAAAACAAGTGGGAAATACTGAAAGGCGATGGTGATTTTCGCAGCAAAGAATGTATTGAGTTGCTGAAGCAAGCCGATATTGTGGTTACAAATCCGCCGTTTTCGATGTTTCGTGAATTTGTTGCCCAACTTGTAGCGTATGATAAGAAATTTCTGATTATAGGCAATGACAATTGTAGAACTTATAAAGACATTTTTAAGTTTATAAAAGAAAACAAGTTATGGTGCGGATATAACCACGTCAAAGAATTTTTACAGCCCGGTGGAATAATTAAAAAGTTTGGAAATATCAGTTGGTACACAAATCTTGATGTTAAAAAGCGGCATGAAGATTTAATTCTCTGCAAAAAATACAATCCCGAAGAATATACTAAGTACGAAAACTATGATGCGATAAATATTGATAAAACAAGTGATATTCCTATGGATTATGCCGGCTGTATGGGTGTACCGATTACTTTCATTGATATATTTAACCCTGAACAGTTTGAGATACTCGGATTAGGCATATCAAATTCGGGAATAGAAATTGGTGTTAAACCATATAAAGCAGAACACAAAAAATACAGGAAAGAAGTACAAAAAAGAGGTGCCGTTGATGGTGATTTGTATCTGATTAAAAACGGAATTGTTGAAGTCCCATACGCCCGCATAATAATAAAAACACAAATAAAACATGACAAACGACTTTTCAGACATTCAGCAGACTACCGAAAATAAGTGGCAAGCCCACTATCATGGCAATTATGGCATTTATACCGTTAAAATTGAGTTTGACGGTGATGGGCAGCGGCGAAATTTCTCGTGTTCGTGTCCGAGCGACCATCATCCGTGTAAGCATATTGGCTATTTGGAGGCTGCTATACAAGCGCAGGCTGCGCAGTTTGACGCGAAGCACGCGCAAAACGAACTGACTGTTGAAGCTATTTTGCAATATGTTTCGCTTGACGAATTGCGGGCGTTTGTTGTCAAAAAAGCGAAGTATAACAGCGACTTGGCAAAAGCCATTACCTTTGAATTTGCAGAAAAATTGAAAAAGCCTTCCAAAACGATAGATGCAAACGCAGATGTAGAAGCAACAGATGCCGAAGCAACCGATGAAAATTTCTATAAACCGCTTGTTGAAGCCGATTTGAATGAGGTTGAGTTTGATGCAGAGCGTTTTTATGACTATGATTATGACAGTGATAGAGACGTGGATTTGAGCATTTTGAGAGATTGGCTCAACAAGGCGAAAAAATTTGTCGAGCAGCAAGAATACGATGATGCTTTGTTGGTTTGCAAAGCCGTGATTGAAGCCTACGCCGATTGGTATGAGGAGGCGGACGGCGAAATATGTGATAATATTTTCCTCGATTATCAGCAAGATTTCTTTGATTTGTTGGGCAAAATGGCTGAAAATGAGCAGATTGACAAACCATCGCTTTATGAATACTGCAAGCAGCAATTGTTAGAACATGAAAATAGCTTCTATGACAGGGACAATATGCTTAACGACTTGATGGGTTTGGTGGCTCATGCGGCAAACCCTGACGAATTTGTGAAATTGCAAAACGAATTGTTGGAAAACGTTCCAAATAAAACTTCATCAGAGGCGGGAAAAATTGTGAAGCGGTTGTATGAATTCTATTTGTCTAACAATCAGAAAGATAAAGCAGACGAATTGTTGGAAGAAAATTGGCAAATTGAGTATTTTTTCAAATTGGCGGTTGAAAAACGGATTGCCGAAAAGCGGTATGACGAAGCCAAACAGCTGATTTCAAAATTCAAGAGACTGCCTGATATCTCCTACGAAAGCAAATGGAATGACTATTTGCTGACCATCGCCCAAGCAGAAAAAGATATTCCCGCTATACGCACAATTGCTTTTGAATTTATCAAAGATACTTTTGATAAGCAATACTATAAAATTTACAAGGCAACATTTTCGGACGAAAAGTGGCAAGACGCATTTGAAAACCTTTACAAGCATTACGATAAACCACCGAAAGTTGTGTGGCATTCAGAAAACTATAACATTCCCAATCTCCTGCTTGCCGAAAAACTTGTGGCGCGACTGGTGGACTACATCGAAACCCACCTGTCGGCAACAATGATGGAAGAATACTACGCGCATTTTTTAGAAAAATACCCTGAAAAAACATTGGAATTGTTCCGAAAAGCCGTTGATATGGCTGCCACAGATTCCGGTGAAAGGAGTTATCACTATGTGTGCCGGTTGCTGAAATTGATAAAGGGACTTCCCAATGGGGCTATAGTTGTGTCGCAAATGATTGATAATTACAGAATTATGTATAAAAGGCGGCATTTGATGATGGAGTTGTTGGGGAAAATAGTCTGAATCAGGATTTACAGGATTAAAGGATTAACAGGATAGGAAAATCAAGTAAATCAGTCAAATCAAATAAATCATAGTTCAGACAAAAAAAATGCAAAAATATGAACACAGACGACAAAAAACGACATTGGAGAGTTCTCAAAAGTGAATATTTGTTCACAGAACCGTGGTTTACGGTGCGGCGCGAAACGGTGGAACTGCCCGACGGGTATCAGATACCTGCTTATTATGTGTTGGAATATCCGGAGTGGGTCAATGTCATTGCCATTACTAAGGACAAGCAATTTGTTTTTGTGAGGCAATACCGGCATGGCATCGGAAGTGTCAATTTTGAGTTGTGTGCGGGTGTTTGTGAAAAAGAAGACGGCGCGCCATTGATTTCCGCACAGCGCGAATTGTTGGAAGAAACCGGTTACGGCAAGGGCGAGTGGGAAGAATTTATGTGCCTGTCGCCCAACCCTTCGACACAAACAAATATGACGCACTGCTTTTTGGCACGAAACGTTGAAAAAATTGACGAACAAAATTTAGAAGACTCCGAAGACATCAGCGTTCATTTATTGTCAATCGCAGAAGTCAAAAAAATGTTGGACAACAATGAGATTAAGCAGGCGTTGATGGCAGCACCGTTGTGGCGGTATATTTGTCTGAATCAGGATAGGAAAATCAAGTAAATCAGTAAAATCACATAAATCAAAGTTCAGACAAAAAAAGGATAATGATTATGAACACAAAAGAAGATAAATTACAAGCCTTCGGGCGACTGCTCGACATCATGGACGAGCTGCGGGAAAAGTGCCCGTGGGACAAGAAGCAGACCAACGAGAGCCTGCGCACCAACACGATTGAGGAAGTTTACGAACTCTGCGAAGCCATCATCAAAGATGATTTTCAGGAGATTGAAAAGGAGTTGGGCGATGTGCTGTTGCACATTATTTTCTATTCCCGGATTGCTTCGGAGAAGGGGCAGTTCGATATTGCCGATGTGTGTAATGTGCTGTGCGACAAGCTGATGTTTCGACATCCGCATATTTATGGCGATGTTCAGGCGGACACTGCCGGTGAGGTTTCCAAAAATTGGGAACAAATCAAATTGAAAGAGAAAGGCGGCAACAGAACTGTTTTGGCGGGCGTGCCCGCCGGCTTGCCGAGTGTGCCGAAGGCACACCGCATTCAAGACAAAGCCCGCAACGCGGGCTTCGACTGGGAGCAGAAAGAGGACGTGTGGGAAAAAGTGCGCGAAGAGTTTGGCGAACTGCAAGCCGAAATCGCCACGATGGATGCCGACAAGATGGAAGCCGAGTTTGGCGACCTGTTTTTCAGCCTCATCAATGCCGCCCGCCTCTACAAAATCAACCCCGACAATGCGCTGGAACGCACTAATCAGAAGTTTATCACCCGCTTTAATTATATTGAGCAGCGAGCCAAAGAGCAGGGTAAGTCTTTGAAAGACATGACTTTGGGGGAGATGGAGGGGCTTTGGGGGGAAGCGAAAAAAAATGTAGGAATTTAGGAATTTAGAAATTTTGGGTGGTTATGAGTAGGTTTTGGGTTGGGTTGTTTTTTTTGGTGGCGGCTTTTGTTGGTTGCGATGATGGGTTTGAGGATTATTCTTATAGTCCGGATGATTTGTTGGCTTTTTCGGCTGATACTGTGGCGTTTGATACTATTGTTTCTGCTGTTCGGACTCCTTTTGGGGCTTTTATGGTTCGTAATTGGCATGATAAGGCTCTGTTGATTTCGTCTATTTCGCTTGCAAATGGGGCGAATTTCAGGATTAATGTGGATGGGCGGGCGGTGGCTGCGGGCGGTGCTTTGTCGAACGTTGAAATTTTGGCGAATGATAGTTTGTATGTCTTGGTGGTGGCTCAACCGATGTTAAATAATTTGGATGAGCCGAAAGAAATTCTTGACCATATTGTGTTTGTTACCAATGGTGTGACGCAATCGGTTGTTCTGCAAGCCGTTGCGCAGGATGCGGAGATTTGCACGGCGGGAATGAATATCACGACGGATGCCACTTTGGGCAGTGCCAAACCATACGTGATTTACGACAGTCTGGTGGTGCAGGCGGGCGCGACTTTGACTATTCCTGCCGGTGCACGTTTGTATATGCACGATATGGCAGAGATTGTTGTGCATGGCACGTTGCAACTGCTTGGTACAGAGGCAAATCCCGTCACCATTCGTGGCGACCGCTTCGACCAAATGGTGGGCATCCCCTACGACCGCATTCCCGGGCAGTGGGGCGGCATTTGGTTTGATTCGCAGAGCTACAACAATGTGATTGAACACGCCCGAATTAGGAACGGCTCGCAAGGTCTGACGTTTGCAAACGCTGACACCATACTCCCCAAGTTGTCGATGCACAACACCGTGTTAACCAATTTCAAGGGCATGTTAGTGTCCGCCGCCAATTGCCGGATGGAGTTTGACGGGTGCGAATTGAGCAACGCCAGAGATGGTTTGCTACATTTAAACGGCGGCAAATACACCGTAAATCACTGCACCATAGCCAATTACTATTTCAACAGCAGGGCAGAATACGGCTGGGGCAACACCAAAGACGAAACGGTCTTTTTACGCGACAACACCCAAGCCACGTTTGAAAACACCATCATCTGGGGTGCAAATTACAATTCAACCTCCAGAATCAGTTTCGCCGAAAATGCAGAAAACCTGCACGCTGAGTTTAACAATTGCCTCACTGACAACGACCCCAAATTTCGCATCATCATGTCTGAAGACCCCGCCAAAGCCGAATTTATCTACGATTTTCGTCTGCAAGCGGGTTCGCCTGCGTTATTGGGTGGTGGTGAGTATATTGGGTGCTATCCTGCTGATTAAAATGCTTGTACCCCCGAGCAGAATCGAACTGCTATCAAAAGTTTAGGAAACTTCTATTCTATCCGTTGAACTACGGGGGCATGATAATCGTCTGCAAAGGTACGGTTTTAAAGCAAATTATCCAAACACTTCGTGCAAAACTTCCAACGACTTGATGTCGGGGAAAGTTGCCAAATGCAGTCGATAATATTCCAACAGCCTGCCAATAAGCAGTTTGCGGCGACTGCCGGATAGTTGTAAATCGCCCATGCGCGTGTAATCAAGATTTAAAAGTTGGAAAAACAGCGCACTTTCTTCTTTGTCTAAATAATGGACGTGAGTGGGTGGTGCGGTCACAAAAAGCCCGTTCAAGAGGTCGAAATAACTGTTTGGAACGTAGCTGTCTGCCGCCGGATGGAATCCGAGAAACTGCGTGAGGCGCATCAGAAAGACCAAATGGAAATTGGCAAACTCCCGTTCCGACAAATCCAATATCTGAATGGACTGCACAAGGTAGTCAAACAGCAACTTGTCGGTCTGCTCGCCCTGCACCGCCTTGCTAATCCACTCTGCCAAAAACAGGCTCACAGTGCTTTTAATCGGATTGTTGAGTAGCGACAATGTCGATAGATGCACCCGTGCCTCCTTCAAACGCTGAATGTCGCGCAGAGGCTGATGCTCCACTTCCAAATTCAAAATCGCCAACGGATGAAGCACCGACCCCACCCCTTTTGCCTTTTTGCCCCGCGTCGGGCGGGTCAAATAGGAAACCAACCCAAACTCTTCGGTGAACACACGCACGATGCCATAATTGTCATTATAGTTCAGTTGCCGCAGCACAATCGCTCTTGTCTTGTGTAGCATGGCGGTCAGAGGGGTAAATAAACGACCTTTTTTGTTTCAAAAAACGCCTCATCAAAATAGTCGCTCAACTCATATTCCATCACCTGCTTTTTGAACGGGGCTAATTCGGCTTGCAAGTCGCCTCCTTTCAGGCACAGGATGCCATTGGGCAGGGCGTTGCGCTGTTTTTTGGCGATATTTTTCTTCACAACATGCGCCAAAACCGGTAGCGACATCACGGCGCGGCTGACCACAAAATCGAATTGTCGCCCTTCTTCCTCCGCGCGGGCGTGGCTGCATTCAACATTTTGCAGCCCAATGGTTTGTGCTACATCCGCTGCCACCTTCACTTTTTTGCCGATACTGTCGAGTAAGACAAACTGCACCTCCGGAAAAAAAATTGCCAGCGGAATACCCGGAAAACCACCACCTGTGCCCACATCCAGCACTTTGGAACCGTCCGTCATCCGCAGCACCTTAGCAATTCCCAACGAATGGAGGATGTGTTTTTCGTACAAATGTTCGATGTCTTTGCGCGAAATCAGGTTGATTTTGGCGTTCCAATCGGTGTACAAACCACCCAGCGCAGCAAATTGTGCCTTTTGCTTCGCCGTCAAAGCGGGAAAATATTTGCCAATCACGTCCATAAAACTTCCGGTAAAAAAGAGAAAGGCTGCCTCAGCAAAAAAGCAGCCTCTATCTTGTTGTCGTTTAAGTGATTAAAAATAGAACGAAACGAACAGATGACCGTTCGGATTTGTGCGAACTCCTATATTAGAAGAACTAATCCCGGAATGTGCTGTCGTCTCTTCCCGTTCACCCGACCTTATGTCCTCTGTCTTTGTCTCGGCTTGTCCTGCACTTGTATAAGCAAATTCTAAGCCAACTTCACCTCCAATAGAAAACTGAGGTGCAAGGAAATATTCAATACCAACAAAAGCACCCACTCCCACCGTTAAAGAAGCACCGAGTTTAGATTCAAGTGGGCGGTATTTCCGACGAGTTTCTGCACCGGAACTGGAATCCCAGTTAGTCATCGGTGTGTCGTCTATGGGATGTAGCACATTACCATACGAATAAGTCGTGCTACTGGATGCATAACCAAACAAAACTTCCGCGCCATAAAATCCATCCACTCTACCCTTACCCTTATGCCATTCATAACCGATATGAAGCTCCACATCAAGGTTAGAAGAAGACCGTGTATCGGTTACCTCACCATTAAGTTCGGCACCGGAAGAAGCATCAATACCGGTCACACCATGTTCGTCTGTCTTACTGTCAAAACCAAATTTTAAATTGGCACGAACCGCATTCTCGTCTGTCAGAAAATACTTGGCACCGAAAGCCAATCCCTCCAGATCAGGAGCCTTAGCAGTATACGAACCAAACATATTACCCAAATAATCTAAAAATGGGTTGGCACTAATTCCTATCGAAAAACTACCTGCTTCGGGCAAGTATGTTGGTTTTGGCGGGATAGTCAAAACCTCAATCTGACCAGATTTAGCAGATTGAGGAGGCTGCGTTGCACGCGCCACCTTTGGCTCTGCCGACCCAGCCGCCTTAGAATTATTGCCACTTCCTGAGCCTTGCGCCATAACAGACCAACCACCCAAGCACACAAACGCTAATAACATCATCTTTTTCATATACACTATTGTTTATTAAAAATTTTATCTTCTCCAATTGTTGTCGTACCACCATAAATCACATCCGATTGATTAAATAGTGAGTAAATATTTTCACCAATCACAAATGTAGCACCCATTCTGAATTTCAACCCGCCACGCGGAGCCGACATTATAAATTCCAGGTAAGTCTGTTTACTCTCTTCATTTTCTTCTGTTGCCAAATTTACAGCAAAAACGGAATCCCTTCTTGCAGGAACAAATTGGTCACCGCCAATGACTATTGTAACCTTCGTAGGTCGTTCTGTCCCTGTAAGGGGAGGGTATGTATAAGTATCGGGAGCAGTTACAAGCGCACTACCGGTACTATACTTAAGCGAAACACGATAGGTTCCAACCTCCCATGCAGAGGGAACGGTGCCCGTGAGGCTATAGCTCAGGTCTTTTCGATATACTGTATCCGATTTTATCGCATAAATAACCGGTTTAACGGCATAAAGATTAGCCCGCAAGCCACTGTCGAAAGTATCAATATCACTTGAAATAGACACATTGACCGGTTCGCCATCCGTTCGGGTGGGTAAATTCACCTCATAGATACCATTTACACCGACAATTGCGGTTGTATCGTAATTAATCTTACTGCCAACAAGCCCCAAGGAAGCATACGTGATAGAAAAATGCAATATCTGACCCTCTCTCGCGTATGTGCTGAGTTTATATCCATCCGGAGTGAGCGTGTTTGCTGATAAATACGCAACCCCCGTAATGGTGGCTTTTGGCAACCTTGCCGCAGGGTCTGTCCACTCACCGCGAGTAGTCCCTTCCGGCTCATACCCTGCATCACAACTACTGAAATAAAACGCAAAAGCAACGAATGTTGCAAAAAACAAGATTTTTTTCATTTGTTCCTCCTTGAAATCGGGTGCAAAGATAGTTTTTTTTTTAATACAATCCAAATTTTTAACTACCTTTGCGCTCAATTTTTTTACAAAATAATAATTATGTTACACACAATAGAAGAATCAGCGGCTTGGCTACGCCCACAGATACCTGTGGATACAAAAATTGGCATCATTCTGGGGACAGGCTTGGGCGAGTTGGCGAATGTGATTACAGACAAAAAAGAAATTCCCTACGAAGCCGTTCCACACTTCCCCATATCAACAGTGGAGGGGCACCGTGGCAAACTGATAGTCGGCAAATTGGGTGGAAAGCCCATTCTGGCGATGCAGGGGCGGTTTCATTACTACGAAGGCTACGAGATGAGGCAAGTCACATTTCCTGTGCGCGTCATGCAGTTGCTGGGTTTTGAACACCTGGTTGTGAGCAATGCGGCGGGTGGGCTGAACGAGGCGTTTGAGGTGGGCGACATCATGCTGATTGAAGACCACATCAACCTGTTTCCCGAACACCCCTTGCGCGGCAAAAACGAGGCAGCATTAGGCGTGCGCTTCCCCGACATGAGCGAAACCTACAACCACAAATTGCTCCAATTAGCCGACTCTGTGGCAGCCCGGCACCACATAAAACTGCAACGCGGCGTATATGTGGGTGTTCAGGGACCAACTTTTGAAACTCCTGCCGAATACAAATTTTTTCGCATCATAGGCGGCGATGCGGTGGGCATGTCCACCGTGCCGGAGGTCATCGTAGCGCACCATGGCGGGCTGAAAGTGTTGGCATTTTCCATCATCACCGACCTCGGCGTGACAGGGCACATCAAGACCGTGAGCCACTCAGAGGTGCAAGCAGCCGCGAAAATAGCCCAACCCAAACTATCAATTATTTTAGAAGAAATCATCAAACAAATATGACAGAAATAGCATCGTATGGCAAGTTTGGACTGCTCGACCATCTGACAAAAGACATTAAAACGTCCAATTCAACAACCCTCAAAGGCGTGGGCGATGATGCCGCCGTGTTGGAATACGGCAAAAAGGCGACCTTAGTGGCTTCGGCACTCTTGCTGGAAGGTATTCACTTCGATTTGACGTATTTTGCGCTCAAATTTGTAGGCTACAAGGCAGCAGTGGCAGCTTTTGCGGATATTTATGCCATGAACGGGCAGCCGCAACAGATGACGGTAAGCATCGGCATCTCCAAACGCTTTGCAGTGGAACACATCGACGAGATTTTTCTCGGTCTGCAATTTGCGTGCAAAAACTACAAAGTAGATATTGTGAAAGTGGATGTAACCGCCTCATTGACAGGATTATGTGTTGCCACAAACTGCATAGGAAGTGCCGACAAAGAAACAGTCGTCTATCAAAACACCGCCAAAGAACCGGACTTAATCTGCGTGTCGGGCGACTTGGGCGGTGCTTACATGGGGTTGCAACTCTTGGAGCGCGAAAAAGCGGTGCATCAGGGTGAAACGGATTTTACGCCCGATTTTGCGGGCAAAGAATACCTGCTGGAACGCCAACTGCGTCCCGAAGCACGTCAAGACATCGTCGCACTGCTGGCTGAACGCGGGATTGTGCCCACGTCGATGGTCAATGTGAAGGACGGGCTGTCGTCCGATATATTGCACATTTGTCAACAAAGCGGGGTGGGTTGCGCGATTTACGAAGAGCGCATCCCGATTGATTTTCAGACGGCAACAATGGCGGAAACATTCAACATGAACCTCACCACAACGGCTCTCAACGGCGGCGACGACTACGAATTGCTGTTCACAGTGCCATTGAGCATGCACGAGAAAATCGAAGATTTAGCAACCGAAGGCATCCACCTCATAGGTCACATCCGCACCGCAGCCGAAGGAGCAGCCCTCATCACGCGCGATGCCTCAGAAATCCCGCTCGTAGCGCAAGGCTGGACGCAAGAGGAGGATTAAATTCAGAAAAATCATCCATACATTTGCAAATTGTTAGTGTTTTGTTAACTGTTTGGTAGTATCAGAGACGTGGCACGCCACGTTTCTACATTGGGGATTGTGTTTTTGGAAGGTATATTGGGATATTGCGGTCTTGTGTGGTACCTGTAGAGACGTGGCGTGCCACGTTTCCTGCGCAAATTTGTGATTATCCGGATTATGATATAAACTGGCATCTGAGACGTGGCACGCCATTTGTTTTTTACAATTTTGTGATTATCCGGATTATGATATAAATGGCATCAGAGACGTGGCACGCCACGTCTCTACATTGGGGATTGTGTTTTTGGGGGTATATTGGGTATTGCGGTCTTGTGGTACCTGTAGAGACGTGGCGTGCCACGTCTCCTGCGCAAATTCGTGATTATCCGAATTATGATATAAACCTGCATCAGAGACGTGGCACGCCACGTCTCTACATTGGGGATTGTGCTTTTGGGGATATATTGGGTATTGCGGTTTTGTGGTACCTGTAGAGACGTGGCGTGCCACGTCTCCTGCGCAAATTTGTTATTATCCGAATTATGATATAAACCTGCATCAGAGACGTGGCACGCCATGTTTTTTACAAATTTGTGATTATCCGGATTATTATATAAATGGCATCAGAGACGTGGCACGCCACGTCTCTACAATCATACAATCGAAATATTGAATAATAATTTTTTATTCAAATATGATTTCTTTCTTGGCATTATCAATCGTGTAGGTACCGAAGCGCGAGAGGACGGTTTGCCCCAGCAGACAATCGGCCTGTGGGTTGTCGATGACGGTGGCTTCCACGAAATGCAACTCCCTGTCGCCGATTTTTACGGATTTGAGGCTGATGGTTGTGCCTGTGGAAATTTCTCCCGAGGCTGTCTTGAATTTTTGTTCGCCAATCACATCATCGTTTGAAAGCAACCCGTTTTTCACCAAAATGCGTGCTTCCAAATTAGATATGCAAATACTGCTGGCACCCGTATCAAACACAAAATCAAGCTCTTGCCCATTGATTTTCATAGGGATATAGCGCACGCCATTCTTTTCGTGCATCTTCACGACAACGGGTTTAGGCTGTTGTTCAACATTGAAAACCTCCAATATATTTGGATTGAATACGAAAACGCAAAACACAGTAGCCACCAATGCCACCGCCACGCCCGCAAGCCATCCGCCTGCGTGTGAAGACGATGATTGCGGAGACGGAGCATACCGCGTTTCGATATCCGCATGAAAATAGGTTTGCCAAGGCAATATGGTGTTGCCAATCCGCACAGTATCAGACGGCGAGAGCGATGCTTCTCCTGCAATTTTGCGCTCGTTCACAAATGTGCCGTTAGTGGAATGGCAATCCACGATGCGGAAACTGTCCGCACCCGTTTGTATAATTTGCAGATGGCGGCGCGACACTTTGGTGTCGTGGATGATGATGTCGTTGTCGAGGTCGCGTCCGATTGTAATTAGCTTCATATCAATCTATTATTTAGAAATTAGTTCAATTCCAGAATTCAGATACTCTCGCATCTGCTGAACTTTATTGTAATGTTCATCATATTTGTCAAATAGACCGAACCAAAAACAACTGTCTATCAGGATGTTGCTCATTCGTCAACGGTATTATCTGTCTTCGTTCCGAAACCTTCCCACGGACTTGCTTTCCGTTTACCCACAATGAAAGTCCCAATTGTTTTCCCATTTTCTGTGGGTCTAACAATGTAAATCCGGTTTGTAGCCGTAAATTTCACTTTTGCAGTTAAGTCTTGTTTTAGAAAATGCGCGAACTCTTTGTCTGTAGTGAATGCTGATTTATATTTAAAATGTGCCACATTATTACCACACTCAATTGCACCATGGTCATCAAGCCACGCATACAATCCTTCAAAATCGCCTCCTACGCCCAAATCATAGCTCATCCAAATGGATACTTCTTTTTCGTTCATAACCTATAATATTAAAATTTTAATTTCTTGTTTTTATGTTTCGGCTGCAAAGTTAGTAATAAATATCATAGCAAAGCTAGGATGGCAAGGATTTTTTTATTTTTCGAGTTATCGGGGTGCAAAGATACTATTTAGAAACGAAAGACAATCTTAAAATATCTGCTTCTTTTCACCATCTCTATAAAGATAGTGCCCACATCTAACGTCTTTAATTATCTCATATTTTTTTCTACTGTCCAATATTTATCGCCGTTCCTCTATCCATTTATACATAGCCGCTAAATTACCCTTATCAGACAAATAATCTGCAATTTTTTGTTCTTGCGGATATAACGTAAGAGGAAATGTTTTTTCCTTTTGAATTTTTGCATCAATTTTTTGAATGACATCCTTTAACGGGTTAATTGGAAGAGGGAGAAAAGTACCAAACATAGTTTCTGATAATCCTGTATTTAATGTAAACAATACCAGAATAGATTCTAATCCTTTATCACATACAAAATATACACCATTCATTTCTCTTGGAAAAAGTGGTTTAAACCAAAATCCCATTGGATATATTCGTTTTTCAGGATTTAATAATTGCTCTCTTATTAAATTATAGCAATTATCCAATATCAACGAATAACCAAATTTTTCCAAAAACAATAAATATCCTGTTTTCAAAAGCGCATACTCCAAATTTTCCGGTATAACATTGCGTTTCAGAAAATTCATGTCAATAACCATATCTTTTTTGACTTTTTCCATTATTTCGCCCAACTGTAGAGGATGATTATTTTTTATGCTATGCAATATTTTTATAGTCCCATCTTTCTCAACTTTTATTTTGCCTCGTAGCGTAACACCATCAATTTTAACAATAATATCATTTTCTGTTTCAGGTATAAATTTTACCCTATCTAATTCTTTCATTCTACTAACAAGATGGGAATCTATTTTATATCCACATGTATTATTACATTGCTTACAGGTTAAAACATTAGCAGAGCCACCTAATGACTTTGGAGGAGCGTCCTCTAAAGTAAGAGAATTTTCAGAAGTTTGGTCTAATGATTTTTCAGAAAACTGACACCCACAAATAGGGCAAATATATGTTTTGTCATATTTCATTTCAATGTTAATAAATCCATTCTCTTTTAGAAACATCAAATTAGTAGCATACTTTTCAAATATGGATAATCTTTTCTTATCATTCGTATTTTGAGGTACAAAATCGGTACTATTCAACTCTCTTTCCAGTCCTGTTTCTGTTTTCTTTCTCGAACGCCGTGTTTTTGCCATCGCTTGTTTTGGTCCCTTCAACATCAATTCGTTGTAATCGACCAATTCAATAAAACATATGGATGCGTTGTCGCCCAAACGATTACCTATTTTGATGATGCGAGTATAACCACCTAAACGATTGCCAATTTTCTGAGAAATATCATTAAATAACTCGGTTACGGCGTATTTATCACGCAATTTCTTAAAAACCACACGGCGAGAATGAGTTGTATCCTCTTTACTCTTGGTAATAAGAGGTTCTACATATTTACGAAGTTCTTTTGCCTTAGCAAGGGTCGTAAGAATCCGTTTATGTTGAATCAAAGAAACAGCCATATTCGACAGTAATGCTTCTCTGTGAGAATGTGTACGACCTAAATGATTGATTTTATTATTATGTCTCATTTTTAACTAAACAATTGTTACTATTTATGTTTAATGTCTTAATCTATTTAAAATATCAATATCAACACCAGCAATATCATATTCTATCATAAATCCTGTTCTATCCCAATATTCATCATGCCATTTTACATAGTAGTAAACATTGCCATTCTTATCATAACCAGCAAAGGCTGAGTGTTCCCAATGATCTTCAGCTTGCAAATAAGTAACTCTTGCATAACCTGGCATCTTCCAGCCCTTGTCATCACCAACCGCTTCTACAAAAAATCCACCTTTAGGTCCAATTTTCGCTTTCCTTATTACAGATCCATGTTTGTATAGTTTACCTTTTTTCTTGGCTTCTTTAAATTTCTTGAGATTTTCAAATATTTTTTGTATCTCCGCGTCTTCTTGCTCTTTTTGTCGTTCTTTTTCTCTTTCAATCTGCCTTTCTTTTTCAATCTGTCTTTCTTTTTCAATCTGCCTTTCTTTTTCAATCCGTTGTTGCCACTCCGCTTGTCGCTCATATTCAGAATAAGCAATAACTCCACCCAAACACAACAAAATTATAAACACCCATAGAATTACTTTCTGAGTTGTTTTTGATTTCTTTTTCTTTTTCGGCTTTTTATTGCATTGCAAATCCCCTACAAACTCCCCAACCCGCTGATACCGCAACTCCGGCTGCAACTGCATCGCCTTCATAATCACACGATTAGCAGCATCGGGGATATTAGGCACAAGTGCTTTCGGCTCCGGCATCGCTTGCATCGTGCGGGTGGTGGCATCCATTGGCTTTTGTCCGGTTAGGGCGAAGTAAAATACTGCTCCCAGCGCATAAATGTCGGTGTAGGAGCCTTTGCGGCTGCCGGTTGAATATTGTTCCAGCGGTGCGTAGCCGTGCGTGAGGATGGTGGTGTGGCTTTGCGTTTTGTCTTGAATGAACTCGCGGGCTGAGCCGAAATCTATCAGGATGGCTTTGTTTTGGGGTGTGATGATGATATTGTCCGGCTTGATGTCGCGGTGCAGAATATCCCGTTGGTGGATGTAATCGACCGCGTCGGATAGTTGCTCGATGTAATCGAGAGCCATTTCATAATCCAACCTGCCGCGTTGTGTCACAATTTGTTGCAGCGTTTGCCCTTCCACAAAAGGCATCACAATATAAGCCGTGCCATTCTCTTGAAACACATCCACAATTTTCACAATATTGGGGTGGTCAAACCGCGCCAAAGTTTGAGCTTCCTCGATGAATTTTTGCAAATATTTTGTATAAACATCAGCAGTGATACCTTGCAAAAACATCGTTCGATTGCCGGTCTGCCGCATACAATAGGCACTGATAAAAAACTCTTTCATAGCAAAATGGCTCCCCAGCGCATTATGCCGCACATAATAGGTGATGCCAAACCCACCGGCACCAATCACCCGCTCAATGGTATATTTGCCATTGAGCAGCATCGTGCCGATGGGAAGCCCTTTGCCACCAACACCCCCTGCGGTATAAACCTGTGTTCTGCCGCCTAAGGAGCTAGACACACTTGTAGCTCCATTATTGATAATTTGCATAACAAAAGATTTTTTTTGAGTTATCGGGCGCAAAGATATGAAAAATTTAGCACTTTATTTGATAAAAATTGTAGCGCAACAGTTCAACAAACAAATCATTGCTCTTCCCCAAACCATCATTCAAATGATTTTGGCACAATTTTGTTTTTATGTCAATTTGTTATGTTCATATATCATTTATTAAAACAATCTATGTCCCACGTTGCCGGATTATTTTCGATATAATCCGCTATGCGATTTATTTCTTCGGTATCGCGAATAATATGGTCGTGAAATCGGGGTTGCCAAGCAAAATCAATTTTGTTTCCATTTGCATATTTTGTTACAGCCGATTTGACACCACCAATCGCAACCGACAACCAACCTTTCATAGCACGAATATCTATCATCGCCGCATTGGTAGAAACGTGGCGTGCCACGTCTCCTGCGCGCATCTGTGCCACATCTCCTTTACTGGCATCAGAGACGTGGCACGCCACGTCTCTACATTGGGGATCGTGTTTTGGGGGTGTACATTGGGGATTGTGTTTTGGGGGTGGGTATTGGGTATTGCGGTTTTGTGGTGTTTTTTCGCCGTCAATAAACACAATGGCGTGCCAATGGTTGGGCATAATGACATACAATGGCATTTCGGCGTATGAATAATGTTGGGCTACATTTTGCAAATTTTCAGATAGATATTCACCGATTGGCGATAATTGCATTTGTCCATCCACAATTTCCCCGAAAAAATGTTCGCGTTGTGCCGTGCAAACGGTGATGAAATAGGTGCCGCCGCCATAGTCATGCCATTCTGCCCGTGCCGATTTTAGGCGATATTGATTTTGAAATTTTTCCGTTGACATAGTTTTTTCAATTATTGGGGACAAAGGTACTGTTTTTTTTCAACATGTAGAGACGTGGCGTGCCACGTCTCCTGCGCAAAATCGTGCCACGTCTCTTTCACAAATTCGTGCCACGTCTCCTGCGCAAATTCGTGCCACGTCTCCTGCGCAAATTCGTGCCACGTCTCCTGCGCAAATTCGTGATTATCCGGATTATGATATAAATCTGCATCAGGGGCGTGGCACACCATTTGTTTTTTACAAATTTGTGATTATCCGGATTATGATATAAATGGCATCAGAGACGTGGCACGCCACGTCTCTACATTGGGGATTGTGGTTTTGGGAGGTATATTGGGGTATTGCGGTTTTGTGTGGTACCTGTAGAGACGTGGCGTGCCACGTCTCCTGCGCAAATTTGTGATTATCCGAATTATGATATAAACCTGCATCAGGGACGTGGCACACCATTTGTTTTTTACAAATTTGTGATTATCCGGATTATGATATAAACCTGCATCAGAGACGTGGCACGCCACGTCTCTACAATCATGCAATCGAATTTTCCTTTAGAAATAGAAACCATCGAAATTTTGCAAATTTTCCTTACCTTTGCAGCCTCATGGGACGAATTATGGCGATTGATTATGGAAAAAAGCGGACGGGGCTGGCGGTTTCAGACCCGTTGCAGATGATTGCCGGGGGGCTTACAACGCTTCCCAGCTGCGAAATCATCCCTTATTTGAAGCAATATGCGGACAAAGAGCCGGTCGAATTGTTTCTGTTGGGCGAGCCGCGACAGATGAACTATCAGCCGTCGGAAAACATGCCGCGCGTGATGCTGTTCAAAGAAAAATTGCAACAGACATTCCCAAAAGTGGCAATCAAACTGGTGGACGAACGCTTCACATCCGTCTTAGCCCACCAAGCCATGCTCGCAGGAGGTCTGAAAAAGCAACAGCGACAAAACAAAGCATTAGTGGACGAACTGAGTGCCACCATTTTGCTACAATCCTATTTAGAACAAGGAATTGCAGGTCAAGCCCGCAATGACAGCATAACTCATAACTCATAACTCATAACTAAAAAAAATGATATTGCCGATTTATTTATATGGTCATCCTATTTTGCAAAAAGTGGCAAAAGACATTTCGCCGGATTATCCCAATTTGAGCGAACTGCTTGCCAACATGTTTGAAACGATGGCAAATGCCGAAGGGGTAGGTTTGGCGGCTCCGCAAATTGGGGTGAGCAACCGCGTCGTGGTCATTGACCTGACATCGTTGGCAAAAGACCACCCTGAATGTACGGATTTCAAGCGGGTGTTTATCAACGGACACATCCTCGAAACGAGCGACGAATCCTGCATCATAGAGGAAGGCTGCCTGTCCGTTCCGGATATTCACGAAAAAATCAGCCGTCCCAAGTGGGTGCGTTTGCAGTACTTGGACGAAAATTTGCAGCCGCACGAAGACGTTTTTGACGGCTATCCTGCCCGTTGCATCCAACATGAACACGACCATCTGGAAGGCATTATGTTCACAGAACATGCCTCCGGAATGCGCAAACAGATGTTTCGTGCCAAACTCAATCGAATTATGGCAGGACGGGTGAATTGTAATTACAAAGTGAAAAGACAGTGACCAGTTACCAGTTACCAGTGACCAGTTACCAGTTACCAATGCAAATAGAAGTGAATATTGAACAATTATAAATTATACAATGATGCTTGAAAAAATTGTTATTATGGATTTTGGTTCGCAAACGACCCAGTTGATTGCTCGCCGGTTGCGCGAACTCAATATGTATTGCGAGATTGTGCCCTACAACAAGTTTCCGAAGGATGACACCGCTGTTATTGGGGTTATCCTTTCGGGAAGTCCGTTTTCGGTCAATGACTCGGATGCTTTTAGACCTGATTTGTACGCCATTCGGAGAAAATATCCCATACTGGGTATCTGCTATGGTGCTCAGTATCTGGCACATAGCGTTGGCGGCAAGGTGGAAAAAGGCAACAGTCGCGAATATGGTCGCGCACTGCTCACGCCTATCAAATCGAGCGACCCTTTGATGCTCAATATCCCCGCCGATTCGCAGGTGTGGATGTCTCACGGGGACACTATCACGAAAATACCCGAGCATTTCACCATCATTGCAAAAACGAGGGACGTAAAATACGCCGCCTACAGTTTTAACAACGAACCGACTTGGGGCGTACAGTTTCATCCGGAAGTGTTTCATACAGAGATTGGTACGCAGATTTTGGAAAATTTCCTTGCCATCTGCAACGCCAAACGGGACTGGACACCGGCAAATTTCATTGATTCGACCGTCAAACAGTTGCAAGAGAAGCTCGGCAACGACAAAGTCATTCTCGCGCTCTCCGGCGGCGTGGACTCCTCCGTGAGTGCGGTGCTGCTGAATCGGGCGATTGGCAAAAACCTGACCTGCATATTTGTAGATAACGGGTTGTTGCGCAAAAATGAGTTCGAAAAAGTACTCGAAGACTACGCACATCTGGGCTTAAATGTACGCGGCGTTGATGCAAAGCTGCAGTTTTACCGTGTCTTGAAAGGCGTAACCAACCCCGAATTAAAGCGCAAAATCATCGGCAAGGGCTTCATCGACATCTTCGACCGGGAAGCTCAAAAATTGCAAGACATCAAATGGCTGGCGCAAGGCACCATCTACCCCGACATCATTGAGTCGCTGTCAATTACCGGCACCACCATCAAATCGCACCACAATGTAGGGGGATTGCCCGAAAAAATGAATCTGCAACTCATTGAACCACTGCGACTTCTATTCAAAGACGAGGTGCGCAATGTAGGTCGCGAATTAGGCATGAAAGACCACCTGATTAAGCGGCATCCGTTCCCCGGACCGGGTCTGGGTGTGCGTATATTGGGTGCAGTCACCCCCGAAAAAGTGCAAATCTTGCAAGAGGCAGACGACATTTTCATTCAAGGCTTGCGCGACAACGACCTCTACGACCAAGTGTGGCAAGCAGGAGCCATCCTGCTACCCGTGCAATCGGTAGGCGTGATGGGCGACGAGCGGACGTACGAAAATGTGGTAGCCCTGCGTGCCGTAACCTCCACCGATGCCATGACAGCCGATTGGGCGCACCTCCCCAACGAATTTCTCGCCAAAGTATCAAACGAAATCATCAACAAAGTGCGCGGCGTAAACCGCGTAGTGTACGACATCAGCTCCAAACCACCCGCGACGATTGAGTGGGAATGATTTTTGTTATCACAAAAACAGCACCGCCTCATTGCCCATATTAAAAAGCAAATCAATGATGCTGAGATTGGGCTGAAAGCCGTAGCGCGTGGCAAAAACCTGATAATAGGGCGTGAAAATGGCATTCACAGGCGGCTTTTTCGGATGAATGGCTTCGCGCAAGTCTATTGTGCTCGGTGTGGCGGTGAGGTATTCGGAGGAGTGCGTGATTTTCGGTTCAATGCCGAGCAACGAGCAGACCAACTGCTGTAATTGCTCATTAAAATCAACCAAAAAGCCCTGCCGTGTCGCATAAAACGGACGAAAATCATCCTCATAATAGTCAAAAAAAGGCGAAGAACGGTAGGCAGACACAATCGCATTCCAATGCAAATTGCGCCAATTGCCATGCTCGGCAATCCGAATGTCGCGCGTCAAACATTTGGCAGTACCCGGCTTCTCAATCGGGATGCTCAAAGTCTGCAAACCATTAGCCGTAGCAATAACGCACCGATTGCGAAAAGTTTGCTTAACATAATTATCCCACCCCTCAACAATCACAGAAGAAGCCCGATTGAACTGCACATAATAGTCAATCGGAGCCAAATAAGCCGATGAAAGGAGCGTTGTCATAGTTATGAGTTTAAAAAGTCTGTCATTGCGGGCTTGACCCGCAATCCCTTGCTCTACATCGCCCTGTCGCCCAACATTCGGCACCCTTTCAGGGGATTGCGGGTCAAGCCCGCAATGACAGAGCCTTTCCAATTGTTTCATTGCACAAGCGAACTCACTGTGCGAAATAGGCGACTCCAGCGGATTTTTCCCGAAAACCAGCCCTTATCCTTGTCGAGCGACAGCCACACAAACACCGGTGTGCCCACGACATGGTCTTCGGGCACAAATCCCCAGTAGCGGGAATCTGCCGACTCGTGGCGATTGTCGCCCAGCATGAAATAATAATCCATTTGGAACGTGTAATGAGTTGCAGGACTACCGTTTATGAACACCGTTTCGCCCTCTTGACGAAGTTGGTTCTCTTCGTAATTCACGATGCAGCGACGATACAGGGCGATGTTTTCTTCGCTTAGCACAATCGTTGCGCCTCTTTTCGGAATCCAAAGCGGACCAAAATTGTCGCGCGACCAGCCCGTGGTATAGTCGTAGGGGTAGGTTTTGTCGTTGAGGTTGTCGTCCGGAAGAATCGTAACTGACTTTGCCCAACTCTTTTTTTGCAACACCTCGCAAGCAGCCTGAGTCAGCGGCAAACGGTCATACACGGGATGGCTTTGCCCCTCCTCATCGGTCATCCAAAACAAATGCTGGTCGGCTTTGCTGACTTCCAATTCCTCAAATTGTTTCGCCGACAGGGGATTTTTCGTTTCTACGAAGTAATCAAACTGCAATTTCTTGGGATTAGGCAACGCCTCACCGTCAATATACACTTGATTGTTAATGATTTGCAGACTATCGCCGGGCATTCCTATCAACCGTTTCACAAAATTTTCGCGCCGGTCAACAGGGCGATACATGATTTCGCCAAACTCCACCGGATGCGAATGAACCGCCTCTCTGCCATATAAATCAACTAACCGATAATAATCCGGATTTTGAGCAAGGAAGGCAATCGTGTCGCCTGCCGGAAAATTAAACACCACAATGTCGTTGCGCTTCAACGAAGTCAGTCCGCGCAGCCGCTTGTATTGCCAAAGCGGTTTTTCTAAATACGAGTTGCCACCAACAAGCGGTAAGGTATTGTGTGTCAACGGAAAAGCAACCGGTGTATTCGGCATTCGCGGACCATAATTGACCTTGCTCACCAGCAAAAAATCACCCACCAGCAAGCTTTTTTCCAACGAAGAAGTCGGTATCTGGTAATTCTGAAAAACAAAAATATTTATCAGATACACTGCCACCAAACAAAAAACGATGGTATCCACCCAACTCATCACCTGCCGAGAAACGGGGTTTGTCAACTCCTTCCACCACCCCCAGCGGATGTATTTGGTAACATAAACGTCAAACACCACCGGCAACCCCAGCAACAGCCACCAACACCCCGTCCAAGCCACAAAAAAGCCATACAAATGACACCAAATCAGGGCTTTAACCCAATCCCAATGGTTCACAGACTTCACTAACTTGATTTTTTCAATTATTTTATTGCTCATATATCATAAAGATTCATACCAAACATGTCTATCTCTCAAACAACAACCCCGTAGGGATTTTTGCGCCGCAAAGATACGACAATAATTTCATTATCCAAGTATTTGAATTGTCCACAACACCAAGGTCATTTCACAATCCTTGCCATCAACTTCTCCCCGTCAACAGTCTCCACCGCTACCAGATGTACACCCGGCACCAAGCTCGCGACATTCACCTCCTTGCGAACAGCATTCACCTCTTCCTCGCGCTGCTCCAAACGACCGCCTGTGTCGTAGATGCTGATGCTGCGTAGCGTTTTGCCGTTTGCCGACTCCACATTCAGAATATCCTTCACTTTCGTGGGGTAGATGCGGATATTTTCGCCTGTGCTTAGCGTATGCAATTCTATTATGTGTGGTGTGCGCACTGTGCCGCGTATTGCATCGCTCTGGTACCTCTCTTCCTGCATTACCTCGCGCACCATGCCCTTTGCCGTGTCATACACTCGGAATGTGAGCGGCTCGTCGGCATCGCCTGCTACAGAGATGAACAACAGCCCTTTGTCGGTGGTCTTCGCTACGCCGCGACATTCCTCGCCGACAAACACGGCGACTTCTGCACGGGTGAGCAACTCTTCATTATCTCTCACTTCGGCGATGATGCTCATGTTGCTGGAATATTGCGATGCTCCGACAGGCTTCCAATGTGCGGTTGCCGCCACGGTTGCTGCGGTTGCCGCCGCGGTTGCTGCGGTTGCTGCCGTTGCAGTTGCGGTTGCCGCGGTTGCTGCCGTTGTTGCTGTCGCCGACACATGGGCGGTAGTAGACGCACTTGCCGGATAGCGGAACACCTTGCCTGCGCCTGCCTTCGACTGATAGAGATAGCCTGTGCCTACTTCCATGTTCGTCATGCTGCCCAGCCAGCTGCCTCCTACATACGTTGCAAAACCGGTTTGGCTCTTGATAACGTCATCTTCCGTTGGCTCTAAACCTGCCAGAGCTTCGTTTAGCGACATATTGAAATTCGGTGTGTAGGCGAGCCATGTCCAGCCGCTGTGCACTTGTAACGGCACATCGGCGGGGTTTGTCTTTTTGCCGCTGACGGTCAATGTTGTGGATTCTGTCATCTTTATTTTGTACATCCTGCCGACTGCTACTCCCGGCATATCGCCTGTCCAGCCTGTGGCGGTGGGGAAGGCGTGCTGGTAGCGGTCTTTGGCGAGTATCGTTTGCGCTTTTACCGGTGCAAACACTGCCGACACTAATGTGTCGTTGTCCACCGGCTGCGTATTTAACGACGCCCATGTCCAGCCCTGTGCCAAATGTACGCGCTGCTCTACATACTCCTGCACGATATTCATCCGCACAGGGTCGGTGACAGTGCCGTAAAGCCCGTTGGCGGCAAAAACAATTTCTGTTGGATTTTCGGTCGTGACCTTGCTGTAAACAACCCCTGCGGTGGCGTCATACGCCTTGAAGTGGAGTTGTGCCTGCTGCGTGTGCTCACGGTCGTTGCCATATACTGTCATTTCCACAATATAGGCCTCTCCTTTGCGGGTCAGCGAAGCAACGCCCACGCACTGTTCAGTGCCCGTTGCGGTGGTCACAAATGCTGCTACAAGGCTCTTGCTGTTTTCCAAAGCCACGCCATTCAGGCGCAATTCGCCAATGAGGTGCATGCTGTGCTTGAAATCGGACGGTTTGACTGTCCAATCCGGTTGCTGGTCAGTCACTTCCACCTGCAATTTCAGTGGTGCATCTATTCCGTCGTTGCCCGTCAGATAGATTGTGGCTTCGT
>BNTU01000033.1 GCA_025996835.1 Bacteroidia bacterium | reverse complement strand
GAATATTGAAACCCAGCCAAAGCGGAAGCGCAAAATTTAGCAAATGAAGCCTTTTATCACATCATTTTTCAACTGTGGATGACCATGCTGGGTTTCAATATTCAGAGCGAAAAGCTTACCAACCGTGGGCGTATAGACGCCGTGTTGCAGCAAGACGGAGTGGCGGTTGTGGTAGAGTTGAAATACCACGCCACCACGGAATTGGAAACTTTGCTCAACCAAGCCATCGCGCAAATCCGCGAGAAGCGGTATTACGAACAATTTCTTGACCGGAAAGTCATTCTGATGGGCATTGCATTCAGTGGGAAAGAGGTTGGTTGCAGGATAGAACAGATTGTCTGAATCAGGATTTTCAGGATTAAAGGATTAACAGGATAAAAAAATTAAAATATTAAAAATAAATAATTATGAACAGACATGTTTTTTTCATTCCGACGTTGCTTTGTGCAACACAGTTATTAAATGCTCAGCCCTATACGGTGACTTCTCCTGATAAATCGATTCAGGTGCAGGTAGAGGCGGGCGAACAGTTGCAATATTCCGTTACTTTTAACGGACGTAATATTGTCGAAAAATCCGATTTGGGATTCAGTTTCAAAGGTGAAAACGATTTGCAGAAAGGTTTGCACATTGTGCAGGCGACTCCGTCTTCCCATCGTGAAATATGGAAGCCCGTAGTAAAAAGCAAACACGCACAAATTGCGGATTCGTACAATGAACTGACGTTGGTTTCGGCAGAAAAAGCGGACAAACGGCGCCGCTTGGACATTATTTTCCGCGTATATGACGATGGCGTGGCTTTCCGGTACAAACTGTATCGCAGCGAGCGCATCGGCAATCGCCAGTTAACCAAAGAACTGACCACTTTCGCCGTTCCCGGAAATCCGGATGCCTGGGTCGTAGAATACGGCGGATACGCCACTTCCAATGAATCCGAATTTAGGGAAAAGAAATTGGACGAGGTATCGGAAAAAACCATTGCCGGTCTGCCATTTCTGATGAAATACGCCGACGACTGCTGGGTGGCAATCACCGAAGCGGAAATTGATAATTTCGCAGCGTTTTATCTCGGTACAACCGGGCAGAAAAACCAACTGACGACCAAATTGGTGCCTCTGCCGGGCGAGGAAGAACAGGGCGTAAAAGTCCGTTTCGCGGATGATGCCCAAACGCCTTGGCGCGTTATCATGATAGGCAGCACGCCCGGTACGCTGATTGAATCGGAAATCATTCAAAACCTGAATCCGCCCTGCGCCATCGCAGACCCATCCTGGATTAAACCGGGAATGAGTGCTTGGGACCATTGGTGGAGTGGCGAAGTGAAAATGGAAATGCCGGTCATCAAAGAATATATCGACTTTGCTTCCGAAATGGGCTGGCCCTATATGTTGGTGGATTGGCAATGGTACGGACGGTTCAACAGGCCGGAAGCCGACATCTGTCAGCCTGCCCCTCAAGTCAATATGCCTGAAATACTTTCGTATGCCAAATCGAAAAATGTACGCATCTGGTTGTGGCTCTACAGTACGGACGTGAATCGCAACGACGCCTACAAAAAAGCCTTCCCTTTATACAAAAAATGGGGCGTGGCTGGCGTTAAAATTGACTTCATGGACCGCGACGACCAGGAAATGGTGAACTGGTATCGCGACATCATCCGCTGTGCTGCGGACAACCACTTATTGGTTGATTTTCACGGTGCCTACAAACCCGACGGCATCATCCGCACTTACCCGAATATGCTTACGCGGGAGGGCGTAATGGGGAACGAATATTACAAATTCAGCAACAGAATGAATCCCGAGCACAATGTCAAGTTGGCTTTTACCCGCATGTTGGCAGGTCAGATGGACTATACGCCGGGCGGATTTAACAACGTCACTCAAAGCGACTTTAAAAACCAGTCGCCGGCTTTGGTAGCCAATACCCGCGCCGCTGAACTGGCAAAATTTGTGGTTTACGAAAGTCCATACATGGTGGTGTGCGACCATCCCAAATTTGTTTTGGGACAGCCGGGTGCCGACTTTTTGAAAATCGTTCCGACCGTATGGGATAACATCAAGTTCTTAGGTGGTTCTCCCAATGAATATGTCGCCATTGCCAAGCAATCGGGCAACAGTTGGTTTATTGGAGTGCTCAACAACAGCGTGGAAAAGGGAATTACACTTGATACGAAATTCTTGCCTGCCGGAAAATACACCGTTGAAATCTGGGCGGATGCCAAAGATGCCGGTAAGAATCCGAAAAATATCACAAAAACAACTCAGACCATCGAAGCCGGCAAACCTTTGAAAGTGAAATTAGCCGTAGCAGGAGGATATGTGGCGGTAATCAAGTCACATTAAGGCAGGCTAAATAATTGAAAATTTATTTGTAACTTTGTCCCTGATTTTTAAAAATATATATTAATGAAAAAGATAATTTATTTATTCGCAGCCGGAGCACTGTTATTGGTCGGTTGCAACGCAAAAGTTCCGATGGAACTGAATGTGATGAGTTTCAATATCCGCTACGACGAGCCGAGGGATAGTTTGAACAATTGGCAGTATCGCAAAGACATTGCGGCACAGACCGTTATGCTCTATGATGCCGATATTGTGGGGACGCAGGAGGTTTTGAACAGTCAGTTGAACGACTTGACGCAACGCCTGCCGGAGTATGGCTCCATTGGCGTGGGGCGTTCCGACGGTAAAACCGACGGGGAATATTCTGCCATCCTGTATAAAAAAACGCGACTGGAAGCGATTGAGCAGGGCACTTTTTGGCTGAGCGAAACGCCCGAAGTGGCAGGCTCCAAAGGCTGGGACGGTGCCTGTGAGCGCATTGCGACCTGGGCGATATTGCAGGACGTGCGCACCAAGCAGCAAGTTTTTGCCATCAACACCCACCTCGACCACGTGGGGACGGTTGCCCGTCAGAAAGGGGTTGCCCTGTTGCTCGAAAGGGCGGCACAACTAAGTCGTGGCTTGCCGGTGATTGTGACCGGCGATTTCAATGCGACACCCGAATCGGACGTCATCCAACACGTTCTAAACCCCGCCAACCCCCTGTTGCTGGTGCACACGAGGGATGTTGCCGATGAGAAAAGCGGCACGGAGTGGACTTTTCACGGCTTTGGGAAGGTGCCGCTCGAAAGACGCCCGTTTATCGACTATATCTTTGTCAGTTCCGATTTTAAAGTGTTTAAACACACGGTGATAGAAGCAGAAGTTAAAGGAGTTTTTATATCCGACCATTCGGTCGTAACCGCTAAAATAGTATTGCAATGAAAAAAATAATTTCACTGATTTTTGCGGGTCTTTGCCTGTCGGTAGCCGCTTTTTCGCAGCCTTACAAAAACACGTATGTGAAGGAGGCTTTGGTGACGGAGAATGAGTTTCGCATCGCCAAACCGGCGGTCGTTGTGCCGAAAAGTTTTGCCGAAGCGAAGGCAATCTTGCCAAACCCCGTCTGGGCAGGGCACGACAAGGAAGTGGAGATGTATTGGAAGGCGTGGGAGTTCGCCGTCGGCAACATTCGGCAGGTGGATGAAGGCTCCGGCTTCGTGTCGCCCTACCTGGATGTGGCTTACAACGGCAATATCTTTATGTGGGATGCTTCCTTTATGATGATGTTTGCCCGCTACGGCTACCGTTTTTTCCCCTTTCAGCACACTTTAGACAATTTTTATGCGAAGCAGCACCCCGACGGCTTCATCTGTCGCGAGATTCGCGCCGACGGCACGGACTGTTTTGAACGCTACGACCCCGTGAGCACGGGTCCCAACCTCTTGCCGTGGAGCGAGATGCTCTATTACAGGCAGTATGGCGACGATAACCGGCTGATGCAGATATTCCCCGCCCTCTGTGCCTATTATAAGTGGCTGAAACTCAACCGCACGTGGCAAAACGGAACGTATTGGTCGAGCGGATGGGGAACAGGTATGGACAATATGCCGCGCGTGCAATCGCAGTACAGCATCATCTACAGTCACGGCTATATGACATGGCTGGATGCCTGCCTGCAACAGATATTGATGGCAAACGTGCTGCTGGAAATGGGTTTCTATCTCGAACGCTGGCAGGAAATCGAAGAGTTTGAAGATGAGATAAAACTGCTGACAAAATACGTGCACGACCATCTCTGGGACGAAAAAACAGGCTTCCTCTACGACCAATATGCCGACGGCAGCCTGAACACCACCAAAGGCATCGGCGCATTCTGGGCTCTGCATACCAATGTGCTGGACAAAAAGCAGTTAGACAGGATGGTGAAGGAGTTGGAAAACACAAACACCTTTAATCGCACCCACCGCGTGCCGTCCCTCTCGGCAGACAACCCCAAATACAACCCCAAAGGTCGCTATTGGCAGGGCGGCGTGTGGCCCGGCACCAACTATATGGTTATCACCGGCTTAGACAAGAAAGGCTACACCCAACAGGCAAAGGATATTGCCCGAAACCACTACAACAATGTGTTGGAAGTCTATAAAAACACGGGCACATTTTGGGAATATTATGCCCCCGAAGCCATCGAGCCGGGCTTTATGGCGCGCAAAGACTTTGTGGGCTGGACAGGCTTGCCACCCATCGCCGTCTTTATCGAATACATCCTGGGCATCCGCTCCGATTATTCCACCCATTCGCTGGTGTGGGACGTCAGTCAGTTGGAGGCGCACGGCATTGAGCGTTATCCTTTCGGTCCCGACGGACTGGTGAACCTGAAAGTGAACAAGCGCAATTCGCAGGATGAGATGCCTGTGGTGACGGTAGATAGCAATGTGTCGCTTGAATTGACACTGTACTGGGGCAAAGGCAAGAGTAAAAAAATAAGCGTGAAAGGAACTCAGATATGAAAATAGGCATAGACTTGGGCGGCACAAATGTCAGAATGGGCATTGTCGCGGATGGCAAAATAGTGAACAAATTGGCAGAGTCGTGCAAAGCCGATGCCGCGGAGGAAGTGGTTGTCAATCAACTGAAAGCGATGATTCGCCGGTTGCTCAATCCGAGCGTGGAGAGCATCGGCATCGGCGTGCCGTCGGTCGTGGACGTGGAAAAAGGCATCGTGTATGATGTGGCAAACATCCCTTCGTGGAAAAAAGTGCATCTGAAAGACCTCCTCGAAGCGGAGTTTAAGGTGCCGGTGGCGGTGAACAACGACTGCAACTGCTTTGCGCTTGGCGAATACCATTTTGGCGAGGGCGCAGGAAGCAAAAACATCGTCTGCTTGGCTCTGGGCACGGGCGTGGGTGCCGGCATCATCATCAACGGCAAACTTTATGTGGGCAACAACGCCGGTGCGGGCGAAATAGGCTGCATACCCTACCTCGACGCCGATTATGAGTTCTATTGCGGCAGCCGCTTTTTCGCGGAAAAACACGCACTCACCGGCAAGGAGGCTTACGAGCGGGTGTGCGCGGGCGACAAGCAAGCCATCAGCCTGTGGCACGAGGCGGGGACGCATATCGGCAACTTGCTCAAAGTGGCGCTCTTCGCCTACGACCCCGAAATGATTATCCTCGGTGGCAGCATTTCCAATGCCGAACCCTATTTCGCGGACACAATGCGCGAGTCGCTCAAAACGTTCCCTTACTCGGAAACGGTTGAGCGACTCAAAATTCGCGTATCGCAAAAAGAAGACATTGCCCTGCTGGGTGCGGCGATGCTAATATAAAGTGTATGGCTTGCGATATTGGTAGTTGTAAAGCCGGTGGTTTGCCGCTTCCGCGTCGTCGCCATAACTGAGCGTTGCCGGATTCCACAATACAGGGCGTTGCAACTCGGTGGCGATGTTGGCATTCACACACAGGATGTTGGTGCTGCAGCCTACTTCTACCGGCGCAATCGGATTTTTGCGCGAGCGCACGGAATCAATAAAATTCTGCATGTGCGGCGAACTTACCTCATATTCGCCCTGATTGACTTCCTGCTCAATTTTGGTAAGAAGTTTCTTATCGGAACATTCGATATAGCCTCTCGCCACTTTGAGCCATCCCTTGTCGGTATTGAAGCGTAACCCTTTTCCACCTGCTTTGTCGCCGAAAGGCTGTTCGGTCATAACGATGCCATTGGCGTATTTCATGGTAAGATATTTCGCCCCCTTGTAGCCTTTGGGGATAAATTCGCAGGGACCTGAGCCATCCATTCCAATGGCTGCCTGCGCAATATCGAACATGTGAGCACCCCAGTCGGCTGTATATCCGTTGCCTGTTTCGCGGTACCAGCGCCAAGCCCCCCATAAAGTTTCTCTCTTTTCAGGGTCCAGAGATATCGGCGGACATAAATCGGGATGATAATGTATTTTCGGGTCATTCAAAGGTCCCAACCATTGGTTCCAGTTCAGATTTGACGGAACAGGTTGCTCGGGCAAATTAAGTGGTGTTGGAGTATCGCCTACTTCGGCGTAAATACTTTCCACATGCCCCAGGGCACCGCTGCGAATCAGGGCGATAGCCTGCTGAAACTCTTCGGCGGAGCGTTGCTGACTGCCCACCTGCAACACGCAGCCATTTTCGCGCACGGCTTTCACCATCTGCAAACTTTCAACAATCGTGAAAGCCAAAGGTTTCTGCACATACACGTCTTTTTTGGCGCGGCAAGCCTGAATAGTAATCAGCGCGTGCCAATGGTCGGGCGTAGCAATAGCCACGGCATCAATATCCTTGCGAGCGAGCAAGTCCTCATAAAACTCATACGTGTCGCATCTCACAGGCACGTTCTGCTCTTTTTGCCAAGCCTCCACTCGCCTTTTGAAGCGTTCGCGCTTGATACTGTCCACATCGCAACAGGCAACGACCTGCACGCCCGGACACGACGTAAAACTTTTGAAATCGGAAAGCCCCTGCTGACCTAATCCGATAAATCCCATCACAACCCTGTCGCTCGGAGCCAACCGCCCACCGGCGGCAAACACCCTGCTCGGAAGAATGGTCAGCCCCGCCATACCAAGGGCAGAAAAGCCCAAAAAGCGACGCCTACTCATTGTGTTCAAATCTCTTGCATTCATATTTTTTTTAATTTTATATTATTTTTCGCCGCAAAGGTAATAAAAATATGTGAACGAACAATTCATCATTCAGAATTGGGTGCACAACAAATTTCCCTTTTTTCTATTGATATGAAAGCCCTACGGGCTACAAAAGCCATGATGATGAATGATTGTGTGCGCCCTGAAAGGGCAACATATCCCAGCCCAACGCATCGCGTTGGGGAAATGATAATGGGATGATGGGGATGATGGGGATGATGGGGCAACAAATGATATGTTGCCCTTTCAGGGCGCAAAACACACAAAACCCATTACCCCAACGCGATGCGTTGGGCTGGGATATGCTGGGCTTTCAGCCCGAAAAACAAATGATTTAACAAACTTTAACACAAGCGAGTGTTAAAATTTAAATAAATCCATTGTCATTTAAAAAACATTCTTTACCTTTGCCGCCGTTATCACGAGATGCCATTGTGGACTTGACCTGCAATCTCCCGCGACGACAAAAAAAAAATGTTTTTTTAATAATTTAAATTTAATTTTTATGCGAATGAGAAAAAGATTCAAAAACAGGAACTTTGCAAAGCTTGCAAAGCCTTTGCTGTTGAGTAGCATCCTCTTGGGGGGGGGGGGTGCGAAACGTTCGCGCTGAAACAGCGCAGGAAGCGCCGCAAGAGGCGGCGCAGATTATTGAGGTTGCGATTCCCTCAGCACGGACAAAGACCGTTACCGGTTTCGTGTACGATGAAACCGGGGATGGAATGCCCGGAGTCAACATCACCATCAAAGGGAGCACTCGTGGAGTGGCTACCGACTTGGATGGTTCGTTCAAAATAGACGTTTCGCCGACGGATGTTTTGGATGTTACGTTTTTGGGGTATGACCTCTACACTGTGGAGGTGGGCGACAAGACGAGTCTTGTGATTCCGCTCAAGCCCAAGTCGAATGAGTTGGACGAAGTGACTGTGGTTGCTTTCGGCAAGCAGAAGAAGAGCAGTGTGATTGCCTCCATTGAGACAATCAAAGCCTCCGACCTCAGGGTGCCCGCGTCCAACATGACCTCTGCTTTTGCAGGGAAGATTCCGGGAGTTATCTCCTACCAGACAACGGGTGAGCCGGGTGCCGACAATGCCAAGTTCTTTGTGCGCGGCGTTACCACTTTCGGTTACAAAACAGACCCGTTGATTCTTATTGACGGCTTTGAGGCGACCACCGACGACCTCGCCCGTATGCAACCCGACGACATTGAGAGTTTCTCCGTGTTGAAAGACGCTTCGGCAACCGTGCTCTACGGTGCACGAGGTGCCAACGGTATCATTCTGGTATCCACCAAGTCGGGACGTGAAGGCACCACAAAAATCAACGCAAGGGTGGACGTCAATGTGGCGACGCCTACACAAATGCCTGAACTGATGGATGGGGTGGCCTATATGCGTTTGAGCAATCAAACACAGTTGTCACGCAGCCCCGGTGCGACGCCAAAGTACAGCGAGCAGAAAATCTATTCCACCGCTCGGGGAGAAAATCCGATGATTTATCCCAATGTCAATTGGTACGATGCGCTGTTCAAACAGCAGACCACCAACACCAAAGCCAACCTGAACGTTTCAGGCGGTGGCACGGTGGCTACCTACTATGTTGCCGGAGGATTCGAGAACGAAACAGGCTTGCTGAAAGTGGACGGGCGGAACAATTACAACAACAATATTGATATCAACCGGTTCCATGTGCGGAGTAATGTCATTTTCAAACTGACCAAAACCACCACATTGGACACCCGTATTCAGGGACGTTTCGAAAAATATACCGGTCCATACAACACTGATCAAAAATACACTGCAGCAAGTAACATCTTCAAAACGGTGATGAATACCAATCCGGTGGATTTTCCTGCTGTATATGAGCCGGACGAAGCCAACACATGGACAAAGAACATCCTGTTTGGAAGTATTTTTCCATCCGGAGGTGGTGCTCCCCGAGACAATCCTTATGCCCAAATGGTGCAGGGATATGAAACTCGGGACGAAAGTACGCTCACCACACAGGTGACACTGATGCAGGATTTGGACATGCTTACCGAAGGATTAAAATTTCAGGCAAAAGTGTCTGCCAATGTATGGGGGCTTTCGTCCGCTCAACGTAAGATACTGCCGTATTACTATTCGGTGAATACCTACGACCCGATTACGAATCAATACACTTTGCTGAATCTCAACCCTACCGGCGGGCGAGCCTATCTTGGCGATGTGGAAGGCAAACGTGATGCCACTACCCACTACTATTACGAAGGACGGTTGAATTGGGACCGTCAATTCGACAGCCATTCCGTAGGAGCGATGGTTGTGGGCATGGCGGAGGAATATTTGCTGACCAGCGGCATATCAGGCAGCATCTATGAATCGTTGCCCGAAAGGAATGCGGGTATTTCCGGCAGGGCTACCTACGATTACGATAACCGTTATTTTGCCGAATTTGCATTCGGTTACAATGGCTCTGAAAAGTTCACCGGAGATAAGAGATTCGGATTTTTCCCCTCCATAGGTGCCGGTTGGTTGGCTTCCAACGAAGCGTTTTGGGAGCCGATGAAAGAATCCATCAGTTTGTTGAAACTGAAATTTACTTACGGACAAGTGGGCAATGACGCCATCGCCGAACGGAAAGAAAGATTCTTTTTCCTGTCGAATATTGCCCTGACCGGCAGTCCATACAGGTGGGGTTCTAATTTAGGCAATACATACAATGGCTATACCGTCAGCCGTTATGCCAACCCCGACATCACCTGGGAGGTTTCCGAAAAATACAACCTTGGGCTGGAATTGGGCTTTTTCAAAGGCGAAGACTTGAAATTGCAGATAGACCTGTTCCGCGATTACCGGAGCAACATTTATTTGGACAGAAATAATCTCCCTGCATCAGCAGGTCTGGAAACCGTGGTGAAAGGCAATGTCGGCGAAGTACAATCGCAGGGAATTGACGGTTCCATCGACTATCAGCACTTCTTCAACAAGGATTTCTGGCTCACCGGACGGGGCAACTTGACGTATGCCGTCAATAAATACCTTAAATTGGACGAGCCGAATTACAAGGACGAATATTTGAGTCAGATGGGGCGCAACATCAATCAACTGTATGGCTATGCAGCCGAAAGGCTCTTTGTGGACGTGAATGAAATACGCAATTCGCCCGAACAGTCCGTAGGAGCAGGAGGAAATATCATGGCGGGCGACATCAAATATAGCGACATTAACGGTGATGGCAAAGTAAATACCGACGACAAGATTCCCCTCGGCTACCCCTCGGTGCCGGAAATTCAGTACGGTTTCGGATTGTCGGCAGGGTTTAAGAAATTTGATTTTTCCTTCTTCTTCCAAGGGAATGCAAGGGTTTCATTTTTCATTGACGCCAATGCCATTTCACCGTTCCAGAACGACCGCAATGCGCTTTCTTTCATAGGCGAAAATTCATGGACGGACACCAATCCCGATGTGCATGCTGCCTGGCCCCGCTTGTCAATGGATGCAATTCCCAATAATACGGAACCGTCCACCTGGTGGCTACGCGACGGCTCGTTCCTGCGCTTGAAATCAGTAGAACTCGGCTATAACTTTCCGGCAATACCAAAAATTAAGATGCAAGGTTGCCGGTTATATTTCAGTGCCGAAAACCTGGCTACGTTCAGTGCCTTCAAATTGTGGGACCCTGAACTTGGCGGCAACGGACTTGGCTATCCGCTTAACAGGAGGTTTAACGTGGGATTGCAAGTTTCATTTTAATGTCTGAACTGTGATTTTAATATGATTAATTTGATTAGTATGATTATAGAAAATTATGGTAATCACGGTAATCATAAAAATCAAATTAAAATCAAAGTTCAGACAAAAAAAAAATAATTTAAAAATTTAAAAAATTAAAAATATGAAAAAAAATATTTATAAAACAATCATCGCCGCGATGTTCATTTTCCCGGCGTGCTCAGATTATTTAGACATTGTCCCCGACAATACCCTGACGTTGGATGATGTTTTCTCAGTAAGGAAAGATGCGTACAACGCATTGGCAAAGGTGTATTACTATTTGCCGCCTGATGCAACCTTCCACTACAGCACATGGTTCCTCGGAGATGAATATCTGGCGGATGCCAATGCGTACATCGGACGACCGGATTGCATTCTGTATCATCAAGTAATGAAAGGATGGAACAGTGCCACGCTTCCCCTCATGAGTTACTGGTCAGGTACAGAAACGTCTAATAATTGGGGTGGTGGTGCTAAAGTACCAAGTTTATATCAGGCAATTAATAGCATCTATGTCTTTTTATCCAATATTGACAAGGTGCACGATATGGAGGATACGGAAAAAAAAGACTGGAAAGCGCAGGCGCAATTCTTGCTCGGCTATTACAATTTCCTCCTGGTGCGGCAAACGGGTCCTATTGTGCTGAAAAAGAGAGAAACATCGCCTACCGCCGGTGACGACGAACTCTATCCACACCGTGCCACAATAGACGAATGTTTTGATTTTATCCTCAGTCACATGAATGAGGCAATCCCCAATTTGGAAGAACAACGGGTTGGTGCTGATTTGGGACAGATTGACCGTGTAGGCGCTGCCGCTATTAAGGCAAGAGTACTGTTTTTCAGAGCAAGTCCGTTTTTCAATGGCAATAGCGAGTTTTACAGCACTTTTCTCAATCACAACGGTGAGCACTTTTTCCCGCAAACGTATGACAAGGAGAAATGGAAAGATGCCATTGATGCCATAGATGCCGCGCTCCTCTTGGCACAACAAAACGGGAAGGAGTTATATACTTGCGACAGAGTGGCCTATCCCTACGACCGGGAAGATTTTAGGCTACAACCTGCCAGAATGAAGAAATTGTACGATTTACGCATGATTTTTCCTGACCCATGGAACAAGGAACTGCTCTGGGGACAATCGCAATACCTTACGCCGTACTCTAATATAGGTAGTTTTGATTTTGTAATAGTAGGCGGTATCCAAATTGCATTGCCTCCCGGTCAACCATATACACCATCCGGAACTACTACCGGTAACGCCTCAGGAGCCTGGAACTGGTTAAGCGGCACTTATAATGCGCTGGAACGATTTTATACTAAAAACGGACTCCCGATAGATGACGACCTGACCTTTAACCAATCAACCATGTTCAACGTAATAACAACTCCGATTGATGGAGATCCTCTGTATGAAGAGGTACGCGGTTATCTACAGCCGAACGCAGAAACACTACAAATGTATCTGAATCGCGAACCGCGTTTCTATGCCAATTTGGGTATCACCGGTGGATGGTGGCGTTCGCACGGTACTCGTATCCCAACCATGTTTTACGCAAATACGCCCGGAAATATCTTGCCATCCAATGTGGCTCGACGTTTTGATGCCGGAATAGGCATTCAAAAATTAGTTCATCCCGAAACAACCACGGGAGACGATGGACGTTGGATAAAAACGCCTCTTCCCATTATACGGTTGGCAGACCTGTACCTGATGCGGGCTGAGGCACGGAACGAGTATGCGGGTCCTTCTCCAGAAGTGTATGCAGACATCAACCTCGTGCGCAGCAGAGCGGGCATACCGGATGTGGAAACGGCATGGAACAGTTCAGCAGCCAGAACGCCGGGCAAACATGCAGGACAAGCCGGCTTGCGCGAAATCATCCTGCAGGAAAGAGCTGTGGAGCTGGCTTTCGAAGGACATCATTTCTGGGACATGTTCCGCCACAAAAGAGCACACATCGAATTTGCGAGACCCACCATGGGATGGAACACTACCGGCACTGATGCAGCGTCATTCTTCAAGAACGGACCCGAACCGAAGCAGATGTGGGGGTTTGCCCAAAGGGACTATCTGTGGCCAATTGCTACCAAGGAATTGAATACCAATGCAAATCTTATTCAAAATCCGGGATGGTGAAATGAGTTATGAGTTATGAGTTATGAGTTACAGATTAAAGGATTAACAGGATAAAAATAATTGAATCAAAATCCTGAAAATCCTAAAATCCTGTAAATCAAGATTCAGACAAAAAATTAATAATTAAAAAAAAATGAATAATATGAAAAAGTTTAGAGAATTAGCAAAGACAGCTCTTTTGATGCTGTTTGTAGTAGCGGGCTTTTATGCCTGCCAGGAGTCGGACAGGCTCACTATCGGTTCGGACGATGGTGGTGCGCCTAATCCACCCACATTGAAACGCCCACCATTGCCGCTCGAAGGTGGTGTGAGGCTCTATTATCAGATTCCTTCCGACAAAGACTTGCTGAGTATTGATGCCGAATATACAGCCGCCAACGGCGATGTAAGACGCTTCTCAGCCTCTTATTTCATCGATTCGTTGGACGTTTTAGGGATGACGGGTGAACAAACTGTCCGGCTGTATGCTGTGGACAGGGCGGGAAATAAATCGACTCCCGTTTCGGAAAATGTGGTCCCGTTGAAATCGGCTGTTTCACAGGTTTTTGATTCCATAGCCGTGAAACCGGGGTTTGGCGCACTGTTAGTGTATTGGAAAAATCTACAGATGGAACGGGTAAGTGTGTATGTGACACTCAACTATACGTTGAAAGGTGCCGCTCGCGAAGCAAACATAGTGTTTACCTCCAACTATGACATTGAGCAAAGGGTTATCCGGCTGGACAGCATTACAACAGTGGATGTGAGCGTATATGTGGAAGACCGATTTGGTAATGTGTCGGCACCCGTCGAGAAAAAACAGCTTGCACTGCAGCAGGACGGGGCAATTCCCAAAAAAGATTGGGTACTGCCTGCTGCAAATGATACCATTGGAGGTGTCCCTATGATGTACGGAGACGCTGCTGAGGGTAAAACCCGTTACATAATGGACGGAATTGCTGACTATGGTCGCTCCATCAACTATCTGAAAACAGCCGGTTGGGGTCGTACCGGAAAAGCGAATGACGATGGTGGAAACAACAATGTGCCATGGAGTCTCATCATTGATTTGGGCGACACCTACAGATTGAGCCGTATTGTTACCCATCAGATGCATCTGGGCAACGCCGAGCACCCCGAATTGGACAGGGCATTCTATTATCAAGACTATAATGTAGGTACTTACAATATGTATGTGTGGACAGGTGCCGGAAACCCGACGCAGGTGCCATGGAAGTACGACGAGACCGGATGGGAACTTATCAGGCGACATACAATTATTCCTCCGGTCGGGGTAAGCAATGCCGAAATGTCCCGACTGGGCCATGAGGGCGATGAAGCACTCATGTATCCGGAAGACCCGCATTACACACCACCGACCCGTTGGTTCAGGTACGAGGCACTCACCAATTTCTTGGGCGGTACGAATGCAACTCATCTTTCGGAAGTAACCCTGTATGGTATAAAACAGTGAGTATATAATGTAAAAACAATATTAAAAATAAAAGAACATGAAACGAATAGCATTTTTTGTTTTGGGAGCCATATTATCAGGCTCATGTAGCGATATGGGCGACTCTCTTAAAGATTACGTCACAGGAGAAACCGTATATCCGGGCAAATTCGATAAGGCGGTCGCATATACCGGTTACAATAATGTAGAAATAGACCTGTTGAACGCGGGACGCATTCCGTCGAGCGAAGTATATCTGGGTAGAGCCAAGAAGACCGTTGTTAAATATGGCGATAAACCACCGGTGGTGATGGAGATTGACAGTCTCTGCTCGTGGGTAAAAATTACCGGTCTTACGCAACCGGTAACCTACAAGTTCATTGTGTACACCATAGATGAGGACGGGAACGAGTCTGTGCCGGTGGAAGTGACTCGGGCACCTTTTACCGACGCCGACAAGGAACTGTTAATTATTCCTACTCCGGTCATAGAGCATCTCGGTGGTGGTGACGTAAAGGTAGAATGGAAGCAGGATATAACGTCCATGTCCCTGACCTATCTCGACAAATTGATTTATGCCATCGGTCGAGGCGGTGCGCAAGTCACGCTTGACGGTACTACGCAACAGCCCACATTCACAGCGACTATTGCAGCAGGCGACACCCTGCACATGCAGTACCGCGTGATACCGAAAGTAAGCAATGTGCAAATCATAGACACAATATGGTTAGAGAGGCCATTGGTTATTCCTGCACCGTAAATGCACGATAATGTTAGGGGCGCACCTGTGTGCGCCCCTACATTGTTATTGAATAATTTTGCGTACCTTTGCGGATATTTATAAGAATTGAGAAGTCATGAAGAGGTTACCAATTGGTATTCAGTCGTTTGAAAAGTTGCGCGGTGGCGGTTGTTTGTATGTGGACAAAACGAAAGAAATACTCCAACTTACAAGTTCAAACATCGTGTTTCTCTCACGTCCGCGCCGCTTTGGAAAGTCGCTCCTTGTGAGCACCTTGGAGGAGCTTTACAACGGCAGTCAGCATTTGTTTGAAGGTCTCTATATCTATGATAAATGGGACTGGACGCAGCGCTATCCTATTATTCGGATAGATTGGACAGATATCAAGCACGATAGTAAAGAAGAGATGGAAGCAGATATGTCAGATTATTTGCAGTCAATAGCTACTGTCAACGACATAAAACTTACTCGTCGGTTTGCATCCGGGCGGTTTGCCGAATTGATAGAGTCATTGCATCGTAAAAAAGGTAATAAAGTGGTTGTGCTTATTGATGAGTACGACAGCCCGATATTGGATACAATGAATCAACCTGAAGCGGGTGGTGTTCGCCAATTTCTTCAAAGCTTTTATAAAATACTAAAAGCCACCGACAACCATTTGCAATTTGTCTTTATGACAGGCATAACGAAAGTAGCCAAAGTATCAATATTTTCAGCGTTGAACAGTCTCGAAGACATTACGTTAGACGAAAGATATGCCTCTATCTGCGGTTATACGCAGGAAGAATTGGAACGCGACTTTTCGGAATATATTGACAACACGGCAGTGCATCTTATGCAGACTAAGGCGGGCTTATTGGAAGATATTCGCACTTGGTATGATGGCTACTCCTGGGATGGTAAAACGCCGGTTTATAATCCATTTTCTACTTTGTTGTTCTTCAAAATGAAAGAATTTTCCAATTACTGGTTTGATACAGGTACGCCCACTTTCCTTATCAACCGGCTCAAAAAACACGGTCTTGCTAAGACTGTATTGGAACCGATTGTTGCAGGTCAGACGGCTTTCAACAGCTACGACCCTGATGAGTTGGAAGATATTCCCCTGTTATTTCAAACAGGCTACTTGACCATCAAAAACAAAGAACGAGTGGGTAAAAGTCCTCAATATACATTGGAAGTACCCAACATGGAGGTAAAGGAGTCGCTGATGGAATATCTGTTAAGTGCATATACCAACTACCCCCTTTCAAAAATGTCGGCACTTGGACAACAAATGTTGAAACAAATCCTTGCTTTCGATGCGGAGGGCTTTACAAACAATATGCGTATCATGCTTGCCGACGTTCCTTACACTTTGCTGCCATCCAAGGCGCAAGACAAAGCGGAAGCGGAAGCAGAAAATTTAGCAAGTGAAGCCTTTTATCACAACATCTTTCAAATGTGGATGACCATGCTTGGTTTCAATATTCAGAGCGAAAGGATGACCAACCGGGGACGTATAGATGCCGTGCTGCAGCAAGAGGGAGTAGCGATAGTGGTAGAGTTGAAATTCCACGCCACCACGAAACTTGATACTTTGCTCAACCAAGCCATCGCGCAAATCCGCGAGAATCGGTATTATGAGCCGTTTCTTGACCGGAAAATTATTCTGCTGGGTATTGCATTCAGTGGGAAAGAGGTTGGTTGCAGGATAGAACAGATTGTCTGAATCAGGATTTTCAGGATTAAAGGATTAACAGGATAAAAAATTAAAATATTAAAAATAAATAAAATAAATAAATATGAACAGACATTTTTTTCTTATTTCAGCGTTGCTTTGTGCGACACCATTATTAAATGCTCAGCCCTATACGGTGACTTCTCCCGACAAATCTATTCGGGTTCAGGTTGAGGCGGGCGAACAAATTCAATATTCCGTTACTTTTAATGGACGTAATATTGTTGAAAAATCCGATTTGGGATTCAGTTTCAAAGGTGAAAACGATTTGCAGAAAGGTTTGCACGTGGTGCAGGCTACTCCGTCTTCCCACCATGAAATATGGAAGCCCGTAGTTAAAAGCAAACACGCACAGATTGCGGATACTTACAATGAACTGACGTTGGTTACGGCAGAAAAAGCGGACAAACGGCGCCGGTTGGACATTATTTTCCGCGTATATGACGATGGCGTGGCTTTCCGGTACAAACTGTATCGCAGCGAACGCATCGGCGACCGTCAGTTAACCAAAGAACTGACCACTTTCTCCATTCCCGGCAACCCCGATGCCTGGGTAGTGGAATACGGTGGATACGCCACTTTCCAGGAAGACGAATTTAAGGCAAGGAAATTGGACTATGTATCGGAAAAGACCATTGCCGGCCTCCCGTTTCTGATGAAGTACGCCGACGACTGTTGGGTAGCCATCACCGAAGCGGAAATCAATGATTTCGCAGCATTTTATCTCGGCACCAACGGGCAGAAAAACCAACTGACGACCAAGTTGGCACCCCTGCCCGGCGAAGACGAACAAGGCGTGAAAGTTCGTTTTGCCGACGATGCCCAAACGCCCTGGCGCGTTATCATGATTGGCAACACGCCCGGAACGCTGATTGAATCGGAAATCATTCAAAACCTGAATCCGCCCTGCGCCATCGCAGACCCATCCTGGATAAAACCCGGCATAAGCGCATGGGATAACTGGTGGAGCGGCGGAATAAAAATGGAAATGCCTGTCATCAAAGAATTTATCGACTTTGCTTCCGAAATGGGCTGGCCCTATATGTTGGTGGATGCACAATGGTACGGACAATACAACCGTCCGGAAGCCGACATCTGTCAGCCTGCCCCCCACATCAATATGCCTGAAATATTGGCTTATGCCAAATCGAAAAATGTGCGCATCTGGGTGTGGATATACAGTGCGGACGTGAATCGCAACGACGCCTACAAAAAAGCATTCCCCTTATACAAAGAATGGGGCATTGCAGGGGTTAAAATTGATTTCATAGACCGCGACGACCAGGAAATGGTGAACTGGCTTCACGACATCGTCCGCTGTGCTGCGGACAACCACATATTGGTTGATTTTCACGGTGCCAATAAACCCGACGGCATCATCCGCACCTACCCGAACCTGCTGACGCGGGAAGGCGTAATGGGGAGCGAATATTACAAATTCACCAACAATATGAGTCCCGAGCACAATGTCAAACTGGCTTTTACCCGCATGTTGACCGGTGGGATGGATTATACGCCGGGTGGATTTAACAACGTCACTCAAAGCAACTTTAGACAGCAGTCGCCGACTTTGGTAGCCGATACCCGCGCCGCTGAATTGGCAAAATTTGTGGTTTACGAAAGTCCATACATGGTGGTGTGCGACCATCCCAAATTTATTCGGGGACAGCCGGGTGCCGACTTTCTGAAAATCGTCCCAAACATTTGGGACAACATCAAATTCTTAGGCGGTTCGCCCACTGAATATGTCGCCATTGCCAAGCAATCGGGCAGCAGTTGGTTTATTGGAGTGCTAAACAACAGCGTGGAAAAGGAAATCACACTCAACACTAAATTCCTGTCGGCCGGCAAATACACCATCGAAATCTGGGCAGATGCCAAGGATGCCAACAAGAATCCGAAAAATATCGCAAAAACAACTCAGACCATCGAAGCCGGCAAACCCTTGAAAGTGAAATTGGCTGTGGCAGGAGGATATGTGGCGATAATTAAACCTGTTTAAATAATATACACAATGAAAAAAAAAATAGTTATCTTGACTACCCTGTTAGTCTCCGCGTGTTCGGGAATTACCGGACAAGTTGTTTATAAAGATGCTTCCAAACCGGTGGAAGCACGTGTGGCAGATTTGTTGAAGCGTATGACGCTCGAAGAAAAAACAGCGCAAATGCAGGATTTGTTCATGGCGCAGTTCACAACCGGCAGCACGATAGACACTGCCAAAGTGCATTCCAGGTTGAATGGCATGAGTTATGGCATACTGATTACCGAAAAATCAGCAGTAGAAGAATCCGCCAAAAAAATCACGCTGTTCCGGCAGTACATGAACAGCCGCAACCGGCTGGGTATTCCTGTCTTCTGTGCTGCGGAAGCCTTGCATGGACTGCAGCAAGCGGGCACTACGGTATTTCCACAGGCAATTGCGCTCGGCAGCACCTTCAATACGGAACTGATAAATAAAGCCGCTCTCACCATAGCATCCGAATGTAAAGCGGCAGGAATCGACCAGGTACTCTCACCCGACCTCGATTTGGCGAGAGAATTAAGATGGGGTCGTGTAGAGGAAACCTACGGGGAAGACCCTTATCTGGTGGGACGCATGGGCGTTGCGTTTGTCAAGGCTTTTAACGCACACAATATTATTTGTACGCCGAAACATTATGTGGCGCACGGCAGTCCGAGCGGCGGACTTAATTTGGCTTCGGTTGCCGGTGGCGACCGTGATTTGTATTCTCTTTATCTTAAACCTTTTAGGGATGTCATTCGCGAATGTCAGCCGTTGAGCATTATGAATCCTTACAGTGCTTACGACGGCGTTCCTGTTGCTTCTTCCAAACGGTTTATGGACGATATTTTGCGTGGTGAATTAGGTTTTCGCGGCTATGTGTCGTCTGATTGGATGTCGGTTGAGTTGCTTTATTCGTTTCATAAAACAGCCGCCGGTCCGGCTGATGCGGCGCGTCAAGCCGTGCTTGCCGGTATTGATAGCGAGGTCGCCAGCGACTGTTACAGGCATTTGAATGAATTGGTAAAAAACGGACAACTTTCGGAACGCGACATCGACCGCTGCGTAGAACGAATCCTCAGGGCAAAGTTTGCCATCGGCATGTTCGACAAACCCAATATCCCCGACATAGCAAATCTTAAAAAAGTCGTTCATACGCCCGAAGCCGTCCGCTTGTCTTTGGATGTAGCCCGCGAATCGGCAATCCTTCTGAAAAACGACAACAGGCTGCTTCCCTTGCAATTAGACAAGATACGCTCCATTGCTGTGATTGGTCCCAACGCCGACCAGATACAGTTCGGCGGTTATTCTTGGACGAATGACAATGCCTTTGGAGTAACACCCTTGCAAGGGATACAAGCGATAACGGGCGGCAAGATAAAAATCAATTATGCCAAAGGTTGCGAAATTCAATTGCAAGACAAAAGCGGCATTGCGGAAGCCGTCAATGCTGCGAAAAAGAGCGATGTAGCCGTTTTGTTTGTCGGCGCCAGCAGCTCTGCTCCCGACCCGCTCAGTACCGCTGCTCCCAGCGCGATTAGCGGCGAAGGTCGTGATTTGTCGGATATAGCACTGAGCGGCGCACAGGAGGATTTAATCAAAGCAGTCTATGCTACAGGAAAGCCGGTTGTAATGGTGCTTGTCGCGGGAAAACCATCGGCAATTCCCTGGGAAAAAGAGCATATTCCTGCCATTGTGGTGCAATGGTATGGCGGTGAACAACAGGGCACTGCGATTGCCGAAATCCTGTTTGGCAAAGTGAATCCATCTGGAAAACTCAATGTGTCGTTTCCCCAAAGCACAGGACATCTCCCCGTTTTCTACAATCATTTTCCTACTGACAAGGGATATTACAAAAAACCCGGCTCACCGGAGCGACCCGGAATGGATTATGTGTTCGCAACTCCCGACCCTTTGTGGGCGTTCGGCACAGGTTTGAGCTATACCACATTTGAATATAAAAACCTGCGCGTGAAGTCGGATGTGCTAACGAAGGATGGCATCATAGACATTGAAGCGGACATCACCAACACCGGCACGCTGGACGGAAAAGAAGTGGTGCAGTTGTATGTACGCGACGAAATCAGCTCTGTGGTAACGCCCATCAAAGAATTGAAACGCTTTGAAAAACTGCTCATCAAAGCCGGAGAAACAAAAACCGTCCACTTTGAACTTCCGGTAGCAGAATTAGCGTTATACAATGCCAAAATGGAAAAAGTGGTCGAACCCGGCGAATTTACATTACAAATAGGAACCGCTTCCGACAATATCCTGCTGAAGAGAACAATTTCAGTGAAGGACTGAAAAAGTTTGGATTGAATAGAATTTTTGCCTAACTTTGCCCCGATTTTGAACAGAGTTTCAAATAAACATGAGCAATTATGAAGAAAGTGAGCGTATTTTCTACTTTGATGTTATTGGCGGGCAGTTTGGTAGTGGGAGTAGTTTTTATGTCGGCAAAACCTAACGATTTTGACACATGGAAAGTTACGGACTACCGCGCCCAATGGGATACCGTAACGGTGTTGAAAAACCCACATAAAGGTTGGTATCAGCACTTCTACGACAATCAAATTGAAGGATATAAGATTAAAGATAAAGATTTGTTCTGCTCATTTCCCGGCATGGACCATTTGTATTTGCGCTTGGCATGGAGTTTTCTTGAGCCGGAAGAAGGGCGGTACGACTGGAAACTTATTGATGCTGTGGTAGCGGAATACGTTCCTCTGGGCTATGGAATTAGTTTTCGTATAACGTGCAAGGAAACCGGTCAGTTTCCTTGGGCAGTCGGACAGCAAAAAGGTGGCGTCAATTATGCCACTCCTGTGTGGGTGGAAGAAGCAGGTGCAAAAGGAGTGGTTGTAGATATTGATGGTACAAAGAGTTGGACGCCTCAATGGGATGATTCGGTGTACCTTGCAAAGTTGGACAACTTTCACAGGGCTTTTGCCGCTCGATATGATGGACAACCGTTTGTAAGATATGTTGATGTGGGCAGTATAGGCGATTGGGGCGAGGGGCATACCTTCTTTTCTACCGGGGTGCCGGTTACTGTAACAGATGTGAAAAAGAATTTAGACGTTTACCTCAGAAACTACAAAAAGACACAAATTGTAGTGGCTTACGGCTATATTTTCGACGGAAAATCAGCAGAAGGAGAGAAAGAATTATATAAATATCTTGTTAATAGCAGGATAACGCTGCGTAATGATAGTCCACTGGTGGCGGGGTATATAGAAAATTATCTCCCGACATGGTCTATCAGCCATCCTTATCTTTTCAACGGTATTTATGAGAATAAACCGATTATACTTGAGATGGCGCATTATCTGCATGTGATAGAGTCCGGTAATTGGATAGGAAAGAATGGGGGTGACGTAATTCCTCAATATGGCTATTCCGGTGCGACAATTCTAACTAAGGCCATAGAAACCATACATGCCACCTACATCGGCTTTCATGGCTATGCCGAAACGTGGCTATCCGACAATCCGGATTTAAGCCGCATATTGGCAAATAAATGTGGCTATTGGTATTTTCCGGTTGAAGCAAAATATCCCTCCGTGATAGGGCACAACAATAATCCACTGCAAATCACATGGAAGAACAAAGGAGTTGCACCTGCGTATAATCAATACGAGTTAATATTGCGTTTTGCCAATGCCGAATCTTCATTTTATGTTCACGTGCTTGATTCGCAAAATAAAACGTGGGGGGAGGTAGATGTTACTTGCCAATATTCGTATTCCCTACCGACCAACACAATACCGGGCAAGTATCAACTATCAATGAAGTTGTTTGATAAAATAACTTCCCAAACGGTTAAGTTAGGGATTAAGAATACTTATTTAGTGGAGAATGAATTTATACCTATTGGTGAAGTGCAGTTTACAGCAAAATAACATTTTATTTATTTATTATATGAGAAAAGTTTGTATATGTTTGATGTTGTTGGCAGGCGGTAATTTGTTGGCGCAACAAAAGAATTTTGTGGAGGGTGCAAAGAACAATCGGATTGTGGCAAACCCGCTGGACCTGGTGTACCGGTTTCAACCGCAGGACGACGCTCCCGCTCGGCGTGAAGCTGCCGACCCTGTTTGCGAATATTTCAAGGGGAAGTACTATCTCTTTGCGTCAAAATCGGGAGGCTATTGGAGTTCGCCCGACTTGGCGAATTGGACGTATATTCCCTGCAAAAGTATCAAAAGCATCGAAAACTATGCACCCACCATACTGATTATTGGCGATGTGATGTATTATTTTGCGGGAGGGGAGCCTGATAAGATTTATAAAACGACTAATCCAGACCTTGATGAGTGGGAACTGATACAGTCAAAATTTGCGTTTGCGATATGGGACCCGGCCTTTTTCAAGGATGATAACGGTCGTGTGTATATGTACTGGGGCTGTTCCAACGTTGACCCTATTTACGGCGTGGAAATCGACCCCGCCGATGGTTTTAAGCCTGTCGGCAAAGCCGTAGTGCTGATTCCGCACAATGCCCAAATATACGGTTGGGAAACTTTTGGCAACAATAACGAAACAAATAAAGAAGGTTGGAACGAAGGTCCTTGTATGCTCAAACACGACGGGAAATATTACCTGCAATATGCCTCGCCGGGCACCGAGTTTCGCACGTATGCCGATGGCGTCTATGTGGGCGACAATCCGTTGGGACCATTCACATATCAGGAATACAGCCCGTTTTCGTTCAAGCCGGGAGGATTTATCGCCGGAGCCGGTCATGGACATACCTTTCAGGATAAATACGGCAATTATTGGCATGTCGCCACCATGAGAATATCCATTCGTCACAACTTCGAGCGGCGCATAGGCCTGTTCCCCGTTTATTTTGACGAGCAGGGTGATATGCACGCACATACACTGTGGACGGATTATCCCTTTGTGATTCCCGACCGGAAAACTGATTTCGAGAAAACCGACCTCTCAGCAGGCTGGCACATCCTTTCGCACCATAAAAAAGCAACCGCGTCGTCGCTACCGGAAAATGCCGCTCACGCCTTCGACGAGCACATAGAATCGATGTGGGCTGCCGCTACCGGTAATTCGGGAGAATGGCTGCAAATAGACCTGGGTGAAAAGAAACAAATTAACGCCATTCAGGTGAACTTTGCTGACGTCGACTTCACAATTCGGGCACCCCATGCGCCTTTCAACTACCAATATTATATTGAAGCCTCGGACGACGCACAACACTGGACACGAATCATTGACCGTACCGACAATGTCAAAGACGCCGTTCACGAATTGCTCGTGTTGAAAAAGCCGCTCAAAAGTCGCTACCTGCGCATCACCAACACCAAAAACCTGCCCGGCAAATTCTCGCTGTACGATTTCAGGGTTTTCGGCAAAGGCACCGGCAAAAAGCCCCAGCAAATAACCGGATTGACAGTTAGACGAAACGAAGCCGACCCGCGCCGATATGCGCTTTCATGGGACAAACAGCCCGGAGCCGACGGCTACATCGTGAATGTAAGCCTGCCCAACGGTAAAACCAACCAGTCAATAATGGTATACGAAAATCAGTACGAAGGAGGTTGCTATAATCGCGACTCGGAATACCGCTTTTCCGTAGATGCGTTCAATGAAAACGGCATCACAAAAGGGAAATGATATCAGGGTCAACGCATTAAAAATGGCTCTATAACGTGTAGCAAGATGTTACACACCATCCCCCCAACCTCATTACCACATTTTTTTGCAGTATAAAAATGCGGTAATGCGGTTGATGTGTGGGAGGCATTCTATGCTTTCTACTAAGATACTGTGTTACAATCCAAATTTTCAGCCACTTTTTTATCAACAACTTATCAACAATTGTTCAATTTCTAATAAAATATACTTACCTTTGTGCATCCAAAGGAAGACTTCATGCGATACTTTGTA
>BNTU01000032.1 GCA_025996835.1 Bacteroidia bacterium | reverse complement strand
ATCGGTGAGCACTACCGTGGTACTTCCTGAAGTCCACGTGTCCACTACATTTGCTGCCTTGGCAGCACCGGTGCCAAGCAGCAAGGCTGCGGCACAAAAACTAAAGAAATTTTTCTTTTTCATAACTCTTTTATTTTAAAATATTATTATTACACACGAAAAAGCCGCACCATTAACAAGAGGTTGAATCCCCTTGCTGATGCAACTGATAATTTTTGTTGAATGAATTTTAAAAATCTTGTACCCCATGTCGTTTAAAAGTTTATGCTTAAACTCTTAAACTCAGCAAATTAAGAGCGTGACTGCTCATGAAGTATTGCTTATTTTCCTTATCTGGCTCTGGTAAACCGTTTCATCTAAATAAGTTTTGAACAATTCACGCCACCCGGCGTGAACCCTCGCTAACTTATTCTCAGATGAAATTTACCAGATTTCGATAAGGAGAGAATAAGAGCCAAAAGCCCTATTTATCAATGCTTTATAATTCTAACTTTTCATTTTTATGTTGTTTTATTTTTTTGTTCAACGCTGCAAAGGTACGCATTATTTAATTACCAAATTTTTTTTTTGAAAAAAAAACACCATTTTTGAATATTTTTTACTAAAAATTCAAATTTAATTTTGCAGCAATAACTATAAATTTCAAAATAAAACCTTACCTTTGCCGCGTATCAAAAAAAACAGTTCAATGAAATATTTTTTATTTATTGATGAGTGTGGCGACCAAAATTTAGCGAGTTTTGATTTCTCATTTCCTATATTTACCTTGTGTGGCATTCTTATATCTGAAAATGATTATTTCGAGATGGGCTCCAAAGTCATTGCGATGAAGCAAAAATACTGGAATAGTCAAGAAGTTATTCTTCACTCACGAGACATTCGTAAATGTGAAAAAGGATTTGAGATATTGTTTGACCCGGAGATAAAAAAATCGTTTTACAACGACCTTAACGGCATAATGCAAGATAGCCATTACACCATTGTTGCTTGCTCAATACTGAAAGAGCCTTACATAAGAAAATATGGGCGGTTTGGCGATGTGTATGCCGTATCCCTGTCATACATCATCGAAAGAAGCGTATTCTTTTTGGACGGTCAGGCACAAAGTGCTGCTGATTTATGCGCCTACGCTGAAAAAAGAGGGACAAAAGAAGATGCTTCTTTGCTGAATTATTACAACGAGGTCTTGGATAGGGGCACTTATTTTGTCAAACCGGAAAGGATAAGGCAATATTTCAAAAGTTTTGAGTTTAGGAGCAAAAAAGAAAACCTGATTGGCTTGCAAATTTCGGATATTGCTGCCTATCCCATAACCAGATATGTTTTGGATAAAACGGTGAAAAATCCGGCATTCAACATTATTGAGCCTAAAATTTATAAACAATCAGGCATACAGCACGGTCTAAAAGTATTACCATAAAAAAAGAGTACCTGTCATAAACAGAAACCCTTTTTCAACCGGGGACACCCCAGTCCATTTTCAACCACTTTTTAAAGTGATCTCCGACATATCTGCTGCAAAGGTACGACATTATTTTCAATCCACCAAATATTTTTGATTTTTGCCCTACATCTGCCTTTTAACAAGTCGGCAATAGTTTCTTACCCCGTTGTTTTTTGTGTCTGCATTTAGCGACACATTTGCATCAATGATATAAAGGTGTTCGTTGGGGAAAGTCAGAACATTTCGTTCTGATATTATGTTTTCGAGGTGCAAATCGCGAATAATGTAATTGCTGTTGGCGTAAGTATTGGAACTGTAAGCAGGTACTGCATCAAACTTTACTTTCATGTAGCGAACAATTGTTTCGTGTAATTTTTGTTCAGTTTCCGCTCTCATTTTTTTGTCGTAAATGGAAATTTCTTTGAGGTATTTTAACAAAACAAAGCCATCTATTTGCTTTTGTCTGACAACAAAAGATACATAATCAGATTCAAATGGGTTGTCTGTGAAGCCCAGCAATTCATAGTGTGTTTCGGGGAAGAGATAGTTGTAAAGCGAAATTCTGTCGTCCAAAAATTCAAGCGGTGTACCATAATGTTCAATTACCTTTACAACAAATTCATCCGGCATAAAATATACGTCTGCTTCGGCACCGCCCGATTGGGCAATAGAATTATCTTTCAGACAGTCAATATCTTGCTGCGAATACCATATCTTGTTGCCATTTTGTTCTGTGAGTTCGGCATATTGCTTCAAGATAGATTTTTGTTGTGCAGATTGCTCGTTTATGGCAATGTTTGCACCAATTTGTTTGTCCTTATGAAGTTCATTTGCTGTTCCAATGGCAAGTGTCGCTTCGACATTTCTTCTACCGCCCGCAATCCTTCCTTGCTCCTCTTCATTATCAAGGCGTGTAATTGTTGCCTTTCCGGCGATAACTTGCTCTGCGATAATTGATAATTTTTCATAATCCATTCCAATTTTTTATTTATAAATTCAACTGCAAAGTTACTGTTTTATTTCAAAACAACAAAGATTTAGGCAAGATTTTGCCAAAAAACTTATCCAAAACTTAAATTTGTATGTGGCAGTTCCACTTGCAATTTCACTTTGGCTTTCAATGCAGCAAATACCCGCATCAAGGTGTCAAAAGTTACATTACTTGCACTATGCTCCAGCCGCGAAATTTGCGTTTTCTGCACCCCCACCAACTCGCCAAGTGCTTCTTGCGTTAATTGCCGCTCTTGCCGAGTCTGCTTGATGGCTTTCCCAATCAAGTCCATTTGCAATTCATATTCAAACTTATCTCTCTCGGGTGTTCCTTGCTTTCCCAAAAGTTCGTCCTGAACTTCGTCTAATGAGTATGTTTTCATATTTATCTATTTTAATTTTTTTCTTTGAAATATTGTTCTCTCATTTGCTCTGCCTTTCTGATTTCATGCATCGGGTTCTTTTTTTTCATTTTGTTAAAATCAGCAAATCGCTTCTTGCCATGCAGATAATATTGCCACAGCATGCTTTTTTGATAGATGGTGGGGGGGATTTTGCCTGCTGCCGTGTTTAGATTTTGCTTGCGGAGGAGTTTATATTGCTCTTTTTTGCGGTGGAAGTCGCGGCGGGCTGCGAAGATTGCGAATGCCTGTTGGGGTTTGCGCTGGGCAAAAAAAGATGCTGCTGCTGCGTAGTCCAGGAAAAATCGTATGAACATCACTTTCCAATACTGCGCAGTCGGCAAATTTTTGTAGAGCATCAGCAGATTGTTTCGGCTGTTGAGAAACACTTTTCGCGGCTCGTTGGGCTTCAGAGTGCCGCCCCCAAGGTGGTAAATCACGGATTGCGGCACCACCGCCACCTTTTTGCCGTGCGTATGCAGCCGCCAGCAGAGGTCTATTTCCTCCTGATGCGCAAAAAAAAGCTCGTCCAATCCGCCGACTTCCCAATAGGCTTTCAGGCGCACAAACAGGCAGGCACCACTTGCCCAAAACACCTCCACAGGGGTGTCGTATTGCCCGTGGTCGGTTTCCAATGTGTCTAAAATGCGTCCGCGACAAAATGGGTAGCCATATTTATCAATATAGCCGCCACTTGCGCCGGCGTATTCAAACTGTGTTTTGTGGCGGTAGGATAAAATTTTTGGCTGGAGAGCCGCCACATCCGGATGTACGTCTAAATAGTCTGTAGCCGCCGTCAACCAGCCTTCAGTCACTTCCACGTCCGAATTGAGCAGCACTACATATTCATTTTCCAAACCGCTCATTGCCCGATTGTAGCCGCCTGCAAAACCGTGATTTTCCGTAAACGGGAAAATGGTGATGTCAGGGTAAGTCGCTTTCACCACAGCCAGCGAATCATCGCTCGAAGCATTGTCCGCCACAATAATTTCCGCGTCATCGGCGGGCGTATGCCGCACCAAAGCGGGCAAAAACTCTTCCAAAAGGCTTTTGCCGTTCCAATTTAATATGATTACAGCCGTTTTTTTCATTTTGTTGTGCAAAGGTAAAGTATTTTTTCTAACTTTGTGCCGTTTTAGGACAATAAAAAAAACGATGAAGTCTAATTTATTACTCATATTTAGTTTGATTGCAATGAATACAGTTGCTCAGAGCAAACAATTGACACCGGAAGACCTCGTTCCGGGCGGTGTAAACAATCCCCAATTCGTCCCGAAAGCCGACATCCCCGATGAATGGAAAGGCGAAAAACTGTCGCGAAAAACCGACCTTTCGCCCGAACAAATGGAACAGGAAAAAGCCATACTTGATGCCGTCAACATCGAAAAAAATCCGCACATCCGGTATGGCGAAGTCGTCCACCGCGAAGAATTTGGCATCGACAAAGGCGTATTCCGTTCACCCAAAGGCAATTACATCGCTTTTTATCGGATGGACGAAACGATGGTGGGCGATTACCCGCTGGTTGATATTTCCGCTCGCGAATCCCAATTGAAAAACATCAAATACCCGATGGCAGGCATGACAAGCCACGAGGTAACGCTCGGCATTTATTCACTTGCAACGAAAAAGACACTCTATTTGAAGACCGGCGAGGGGTACCGTCATTGCGGGCTTGACCCGCAATCCCCCGCAATAGACGACCACTACCTGACCAACATCTCATGGGAACCGAGCGAAAAACACATCTACATCGCCGAACTCAATCGCGCTCAAAACCACCTGCAATGGAATAAATACGACATCGCGACCGGCGAAAAGGTGCAAACGCTGTTTGAAGAAAAAAACGACCGCTACGTGGAGCCGCAAACACCGTTGCTATTTGTCGGGGGATGGCAGGTCAAAACCGCAATGACAAAACCCGGTCAGTTCATCGTTCAGAGCAGACGCGATGGCTACAACCACCTGTACCTGTATAATATGAACGGCGAATTGTTGAAACAACTGACCGCCGGCAATTGGGACGTGAAAGAGGTGGTGGGGCTGTCGCAGGACGAAAAATCGCTGTTTTATGTGTCCAACGAGCTAAACCCCATCGAATTTCAAGCCTTCAAATTAGACCTGACGACCGGCAAAAAAACGCAGATGACAACCGCGCCCGGAGTGCACAAAGTGGCGCTGAGTGCCACAGGGAAGTATCTGGTGGACAAATATTCCAATCAACAGACGCCTCTGAATGTGGATGTGATTTCGACCGCCAACGGCAAAAGCGAACGCCTGCAAACGGTCGAAAACCCCTACGAAAAAGTGGGTTACACGCTGCCTGAAATCACGCTCGGCACGCTGCAGGCTGCTGACGGGCACACGGATTTGTATTATCGCCTCACGAAGCCGCAAAATTTTGACCCCGCGAAGAAATATCCCGTCATTATATATGTCTATGGCGGCCCACACAGCCAGATGGTTACAAATAATTGGCTCGGAGGGGCGCGTGGCTGGGATATTTACATGGCGCAAAAGGGTTGCGTGGTGTTCACGCTCGACAATCGGGGCACGTCTAACCGCGGTTTTGAGTTCGAGAGCATCATCTACCGCCAATTGGGCAAGCACGAGGAGGCCGACCAGATGTGTGGGGTGAATTTTCTAAAATCGCTGCCCTACGTGGATGCCGACCGCATCGGCGTTTTCGGCTGGAGTTATGGCGGATTTATGACCGCCAACCTGATGCTGCGGCATCCCGACGTGTTCAAAGTGGGCGTGGCAGGCGGACCGGTCATCGACTGGAAATACTACGAAATCATGTACGGCGAACGCTATATGGACACGCCGGAGGAAAATCCGGAAGGCTACAACTATGCGAATATGAACAACTTAGCAGGCAATCTCAAAGGTCATCTCCTCATCATCCACGGCGATGAAGACCCCACCGTGGTGTGGCAACACAGCCTCTCGTTTCTCAAAGCCTGCATCACCGCACGCACCTATCCCGACTATTTTGTCTATCCCGGACACGTCCACAACGTGCACGGCGTGGACAGAGTGCATCTGTATGAGAAAATCACGCGGTATTTTGAAGATTTTTTGGTCTATAATCGACAAAATTCGCCCAAACGAGGTCTATAATCGACAAAATTCGCACATTTGCACTCAAATCAAATTTATAATCGACAAAATTTACCAAAACGAGATCTATAATGGAAAAAATTTGTACTTTTGTGCCCGAAATAGGATTTATAATCGACAAAATTTGTAAATGATAGATTTTAATAAAGAAATTATTTTTGCATCTTCTGACCCTGAGGTTTCGAGGGAGATTGGCAATTCCGAAAAGTCCGGCAAAATAAGGCAAATCGCTCCCCGCATCTACTCTACTAATTTGCGGGATGCGGTAGAGCGTATTATTAAGCGGCATTTTTTTGAAATTCTCAAATGGCGTTTTCCGAATGCGGTCATCAGTCATCGGAGTGCTTCCGAATTGCGCCCTACGGAAACGGGAAATTTCTTTGTTACAAGCAATTACACCAAGAAAATCACTGATTTGAAAGGCTTTACGCTCAATGTGATGGCAGGGAAGCCGGCATTGGAGAGCGATGTGAACTTGGATGGCATTTACGTTTCCTCCGAGTGGCGTTGGGTGCTGGAAAATATGCAAACTACCAGAAAAAAAGGCGGCGAATCGAAGGCGTTTCCCATCGAATTTATTGAGGGTAAATTAGAAAAAATCATTATCAGGGAGGGCGAAGCAGGCATCAACAAATTTCGAGACAAGGCTAAGGAAATCGCCGCACAGTTAGACTTTTGGCAAGAATTTGAGAAGCTAAACGCCCTCATTTCTGCCTTATTGAGCACTCACAATAGCGCAGTGCTGAGTTCCGCGTCTGCCAAAGCGCGAGCCACCGGGATGCCTTTTGATGCCCAACGGGTGGAATTGTTTGAAATTCTTTACGACAAATTGAAGGATTATTATTTTCCCGAACGACCGGACAACAACGATTCCGAAGAGTCATTTCTGTTGTTTTCTTTCTTTGAAGCCTATTTTTCCAACTACATTGAGGGCACAAAATTCACGGTAGACGATGCCCGGCAAATTGTCGAAACCGGTATTGCAGTCCCCAAACGGGTCAAAGATTCGCACGACATTTTGGGAACGTTCCACATCCTGTCGAACCGTCAGGAAATGACAACCACCCCGTCAACGGCAGATGAGTTGATTAAACTCCTCAAAAACAGACATTTAACGATGATGTTGGAACGGGCGGAGGAGGTGAATGCCGGCATGTTCAAAAACCGAAACAATCGGGCAGGGAGCACAGAATTTGTGGAACACACACTGGTGGAGGGCACATTAAGGCAAGGGTTTAATTATTATGCCGCATTGACCGACCCGATGGCGAAGGCTCTGTTTATCATGTTTATGGTATCCGAAATTCACCCTTTCACCGATGGCAACGGCAGAATTTCGCGAATTATGGGCAATGCCGAACTGTTCAAGAGCGGGCAGTCGCGGATTATTGTGCCAACCGTTTACAGGGAAGATTACCTCATGTCGCTAAAAAAAATGACCAACCGGAAGGAGCCGGACACCTATATTCGGGTGATGGACAAACTGCAGCACTTCTCCAACAACATCTTTGGCGAAAGTTTTGATGAGGTAAATAACTATCTCAAAGAAACGAATGCCTATAAAGAGCCGTCAGAGGCTAAATTGAATTTTATAAACAATGTATAACAATGACAACAAACGACTTACATAAAATCCTATCACACGGCGAAGACACTCACACGGAGTTTAAGGCAGCCAAAAAGAAAGTTCCGGCAGATTTCTACGACACGGTAGTCTCTTTTTTGAATCGTGAGGGTGGCACTATCGTGTTGGGTGCAGATGATAAGGGGAATATTACAGGTGTTGAGGCGGATGCCGTAGAGCAGATGAAAAAAGACATCGTTACTGCGTTGAACAACAAAGACATTATCAATCCGCCGGTTAATTTTCCAATCTACCGGTTGCAAGACGAGGACAAAACGGTGCTGTGCCTCAAAATTCCCGTCAGTTCACAAATACACACCCATGCAGGCACTATTTACGACCGCGAAAATGATAGTGACATTCGCATAGAGGACAATACCCGTATTGCCGAACTTTATTTTCGCAAACGGAATCTTTTTACAGAAAATGAGATTTTTCCGTATCTTTTTATGGAGGATTTGGATGAAAATTTGTTTGAGAAAACACGGGTTTTTGTTCGTTCCGTCAATGTGGCGCACCCTTGGCTCTCGGCAACTAATATGGAAATTTTGCGTTCCTGTGGCTTTTACCAAAAGGATATACATACCGGAAACGAAGGATTGACACTTGCGGCGGCACTTGTTTTTGGACGAGACCAAATCATTCAAAACATTGTTCCTGCCTACAAATTGGATGTATTGGTGCGGATTAAAGACCTTGACCGTTGGGACGATAAATTGACCTTGCGCACCAATCTGATAGACAGCTATATACAAGTAATGGATTTTATCAAAACCCGTGCCTATCTGCCGGACAAATTCTACCTCGAAGGCGACCAGCGGAAAGACCTTCGGGAATTGATATTTCGCGAAATCGTTGCAAATATGATTGTACACAGAGAATATACAAGCGCATTTCCAACCACAATTGCCATTTACAACAATCGCGTGGAAGTCAGCAATCCCAATAAAACCCTGTTCAGAGGCACATTATCATTAGATAATTTCAATCCGTATGCCAAAAATCCCAATATCCGCAAGTTTTTCTCGGAATTTCGCTGGACAGACGAAATAGGCTCCGGGGTAAAAAATGTGCACAAATACCTTTGGCTCTACACACATTCAAGACCGGTGTTCGTAGAAGACGACTTGTTTCGCACGATAATACCTCTTATTGACTCGGTATTAGGTGAAGAAAAAGCCAATGTATTCATGGAATTGGTAGGTTTGGACAAATCCAAATTGAACGAAGAAACCATCAGTGCGATCGAAGCCTTAGAATTGGCTCCCGAATACGCAGAAATCACCGATTATGACGAGCTGTTTTTTAAAAAGGGGTCAAGCTGGGGCAAAAAAGGGTCCAAGTATAAAAATCTTAGATTGCTCATAAACAGCGAGTTACAATTTGATGATTTTAAAAAGGGGTCAAGTTGGGTCGAAAAAGGGGTCAAGCTGGCAGATAAAAGAACATTGACTATATTGAAGTTATTATTGGTTTGTTTGAACCCTCAAAAACGCGATGATATTTTTTCAATCATGGATTTTAATAGTCGAGATAAGTTTCGTGAAATTTACATAAATCCTTTGCGCAATGAAGATTTTATTGAGCACACCATCAAAGACAAACCCAACTCCCCCGACCAACGCTACATAACAACAGAGAAGGGCAGGCAATTTTTGGGAGGGTTTGACGTTTAAACATCAAAACGAAAAAAATGAAACTGTCAATAATAACAGTCAATCGCAATAATGCTGCGGGCTTGGAAAAAACCATCCAAAGCGTAATTGCACAGACTTTCACCGATTATGAATACATCATCATTGATGGAAATTCATCGGACAATAGTGTGGAAATCATTAAAAAGTATGCGGTGCATATTGCCTATTGGGTGTCTGAGCCGGATGGTGGGATATATCAAGCGATGAATAAAGGCATTGAGCGGGCTACCGGCGAATGGCTCAATTTTATGAATTCGGGAGATACTTTTTGTGCGCCCGATACAATTCAATTACTTGTGGATGAGGGCGGTTTTTCAAATAACCAAGCAATTTTGTATGGCAATAGAATTGTAAATCATGAGGGCAGATTAGCTGAACAAAAAAGTAATATCAACCACCTGAAATACACCATGAGTATTTTTCATCAAGCCTGCTTTGTGCCAACGACCCTACAGAAAGAAAATCTGTTTGATACCTCCTACAAAATAGCAGCAGATTATGATTTTTTGTATAAGATGATTCATAAAAAGGTTGAATTTGTTCATTCAGACGTCAATGTTTGTGTCTTTTTAGATGGAGGCGTATCTGCGTCCAATATTAAAAATCAACTAAAAGAACGGTTTGTGATTTTTAGAAAATACAACAACCTCGTTGGTGCAATTGGTTATATGCTTTTATGCTTGTTTCAGCGATATTATATTTGCTACTTTCTTGAAAAATACTGCTCATTCTTTTACAAACCAATCAAACAATTATATCTCAAACTAAGATGAAGGGAAATGCAATTTTAAGTATTATCGTTCCTGTGTACAATGTCGAAAAATACATTGAAAAATGTCTGGATAGTTTGCTAAATCAAGATTTAGCGGACTATGAAATCATTGCAATAAATGATGGTTCAACCGATGGTAGCAGCAATATATTAGAAAAATATGCGCTAAAACAGGATAACATTATTGTTGTGAATCAAGAAAATAAAGGACCGGGAGGGGCACGAAACACAGGACTGAAGAAAGCAAAAGGGGAGTATCTGATGTTTGTGGATAGCGATGACTATATTGAACCAAATTCTTTATCAATTCTTATCAATCAAATACGTGCTGACGAATCGGATATACTCTATGCTAATTTTATCAAGGTAGATACAAACGGCAGTATTGTTGAAAAACAACCGCAGGAGCAAATGACTCGATACACGACCGACATTGTTGATAGTGCCACGTTCTTTTCAAAACACTTTGGCTTTGCCTGTTATCCTTACTTATTTATTTTCAGAAAAAAATTTCTTATAAAAAGTAATTTTTTATTTAAGGAGAATATATATTTAGAAGACGTGGAGGCGATATCTAAAATATTAGTTTCGGCAAAAAAAATATCAATGTGTGATTATCCTTTTTATTATTATGTGCAAACTCCTCAATCAATCATGCGGGATGATGATAAATATGAAAAAAGATTGAATGACTTGTTGATTGTGACCCAATCGTTGACTGAATTTAAAGACAACGAAATCAAAGAAGAAAAGGTAAGATTATGGTTTGATGGGTTAATTGCCGGCATTGTCATTTTTTTATGCAAGTCGGTTGCTGATAAAAAAATTAAGTCTTATAATTTTGCTGTACATGATTTTTTAAATAGAATAAACGTTTTTCCTATAAATGCGTATAAAAGACCCTTTTCATATAAAATTATGGCTAAAATTATCAATAAAAATTGGAATATGGCGGTTACTTCTTTTGGCATATTAAAAAACATTAAATAAAGAAAAACGATGAAAATATATGTTTTAACGTTTTTAAGAACTGTATTAGGCGAAAGGAGATATTATAATTTTTTAGAAATTTTCTGTAATAAATATCTCGCAAAAATTAAATTAAATAAATATTATCAAAATAATCAACCGCGTGCACTTAATCAAGAAAAATACATTATTTGTATGGTAGATGGCAAAATGCACCACGGAGGGCTTTCCGATCGTTTACGGGGTTTTGTATCTATCTATGCCTATTGTAAAAAACATAATTATCAATTTAAAATTTTCTTTAGATACCCATTCCGTTTAGAAGATTATTTGGTTCCGAACACCTATAATTGGCAAATATCAGAGGCAGACATTTCTTATAATTCAATTGACTCAAAAGCGGTCGTATTACTCTCTGCCGATAGAGAGAATGAACAAATTATTCAAGAAAAATTGGCAGAAAAACTATTAAAACAGGATTATAAACAAATCCATATCTATACAAATACGGATTATGCCGGTGCCAATTTTACTCTGTTGTTTCATGAATTATTCAAACCAAGTGTTGAATTACAAAAGCAAATTGACAATATACTCGCACTAATTAATGCAAAATATATAGCCATCGCATTCAGGTTCCAATCACTGTTAGGAGATTTTAAAGATGAAGCAAATCTGCCATCTTTAACGGGAAAAGATAGGGAACTATTAATAGCGGAATGTTTAGAGGCAATCAAACAGATAGATAGAACCGACACAAACCATTCTAAAATAGTAGTAACATCGGACAGTAAAACATTTATAAATAGAGCTCAAACCATTGACAATGTATTTATCATTCCCGGAAATATTATTCATATAGATTATAACACAAATGACAATGGCAATATGAAAACTTTTTGGGATTTGTATGTGTTGTCTTTTGCGGAAAAAATTTATCAAGTAAAAAATAATACTATGTTTAAAAGTGGTTTTGCGAAACGAGCTGCTTCAATAAATGCCGTTCCGTATGAAGAATATTTATTTTAATAGAAATCAATGAAAAATACAATCTTTTTTTTCCACCTATCCTCCGAACTTTACGGCGCAGACAAGATTTTGGTCTATATCATGAAGAATTTCCCCAATGACGAGAAAATTCTTATATTGCGCACAGACGGACCACTTATTGAACTTGTCAAGACAGAATGTCCCGATGTGAAAATTCATATTATCCCGACATTACCCGGCATTGCAAAGAAAAATTTCACGCCACGCGGTATTTTTCAGTTCATATCAGCATTGGTTTCTTTCAAAAAGGATGTTAGCCAACTTGTTCCACTGCAACCAAATATCATTTATTTGAATACATTGGCGGTTGTCCCTATCCTTTTCTATTACAAAAATGCGCAAAAGATTGTGCACGTCCATGAGATATTGAAAAACAATAACTTACTGCATCGCATAATCAACAAAATTGCAGTTAAAAAGTCTGATGCCGTAATTTGTGTTTCCAATGCGGTACGCAAAAACTTGGCAGAAATAACGCCACCTCAATTGACCACAAAGTTAAGGGTCGTTCATAATGGAATCAGTTTTAAAACACAAGTTGCAGAAAGCACCACCGTTTTTGAAACAGACCCTCAAATGTTAAATTTTGCCTTGATAGGAAGAATCAAACCAACACACAAAGGGCAGTGCCTGCTATTGGATGCCATTGCCAAACTACCGCCTAAATATTTGGCTCAGTGTCATTTCTATTTTGTGGGAAGCCCTGTGCCCGGACAGGAATATATGCAGGACGAAGTGGTTGCAAAAATAAAAGATTTAAATTTGGATGAAAAAGTGACAATCATCCCTTTTGTAAAAGAAATAGAGCAAGTATATAAAAAAATAGACGTGGTGATTGTGCCGTCCACTTTTGACGACCCATTCCCCACAACCGTACTTGAAGCCATGTTTTGGCAAAAACCCGTTATCGGCACTATGGTCGGAGGCATTCCCGAAATGATACACGACAAAGAAACCGGCTTGCTGGCTAATAGAGATGATGCCGATGATTTAGCGGCAAAAATCATGTTTTTCATCAATAGTCGGAGCAGCATTCAGGAAATGGGAAAGAAAGGGAAAGCATATTTTGAGAAAAATTTTAGTGAAGAAAGTTTTGTGCTTCGCTATAATAAAAATGTTAAATTTTGACATAGTCACACAATATATGCCATATTTTTGCGTTTAACAACGAAAGCATTAAGTATAAAATTTTTACTAAAAAAAATATGAAAATTGCCATCATCAGCACTCGCGGCATCCCCAACAACTATGGTGGATTCGAGCAATTTGCAGAATACATCTCTGTTGGTTTGGTGCAACGTGGCCATGAGGTTACGGTCTATTCGCCCCGTTTTCATCCCTATCGGGAAGATAACTACAAGGGCGTGCGCATAAAGCACATCTATAGTCCGGAACAATGGCTGGGAAGCTCTATGGGCAGTTTTTTTTATGACTTTAACTCGCTACGAGATGCTTTACACAAGGAAAATTTTGACATTATCTATGTCGCCGGTTATACCAGTATCATTCCTGCATTTATCCGGTTCAATGTAAAAAACATTAAAAAACCGGTCTTTACCACAAATATGGATGGATTGGAATACAAAAGAACTAAATTCAATAGATGGACACAAAAATTTCTTTTTTTGGAAGAACGGATGGCTGTCAAGCACAGCCATTATTTGATTGCTGATAATCAGGGCATTCAGGATTACTATAAAAAAAAATATGAAAAAGATATTCAATTTTTAGCTTACGGTGCCAATATATATGACAATTACAACACTCAATTTTTAGAGGAAGTGGACTTGCAGGAAAACAACTATTTCCTTGTAATAGCGCGTCTTGAGCCCGAAAACAATATAGATGCCATTATTCAAGGATACTTAAATTCAAATCAAAAGAACATAAAACCACTGATTGTTATAGGCAAAACAGATACCCTGCATGGAAAATATTTAGTAAAAAAGTATAGTTCCAACAAGTCTGTTCGATTTATTGGGGGAGTCTATAGTTTCGACAAAGTAAATTCTATCCGCTATTTTTCAACCGCGTATTTGCATGGGCATAGCGTTGGTGGCACCAACCCCTCGCTATTGGAAGCTATGGCTGCCGGTTGTTTTATTGTTGCAAATGACAATATATTCAATAAATCGGTATGCAACGGCAACGCTATGTATTTTAACACTTCAAAAGACATCTCCCTTATATTAAACAATATAGATGCTTCAATAAAAACGAAAAAATCGCATTTTGTTGAACAAAATTTAGAACAAATAAAATCAAATTGTTTATGGGAGAAATTGGTAGATGATTATGAAAAGTATTTCTATTCCTTGGTTTGAATAGAATTTTTGCCTAACTTTGTCCCCGATTTTTGAACAGAGTTTAAATGGACTTCGGCTCCGGTGTAAAATCAAACTGTAAATTTGGGGTTTTTAGAAGTCCCCTTAAAAATTAAAAAATTAAAAATTACAGATATATGAAAAAGTTAGTTTTATTTACAGGTTTATTATTTTTTAGTATGGCAGCAAATGCGCAAAAGTATGTGATTCAAACTACTAAGGGTGACATCACAGTGAAATTGTACGACAAAACGCCCCTTCACAAGGCGAATTTTGAGAAATTGGTGGAGACAAAAGCCTACGATGGGGTGCTGTTTCACCGCGTGATTCAAAATTTCATGATTCAAACGGGCGATTTGGGTACGAAAATCAATCCCTCTGCGGCGGATAAGGCGGAGGGCGAAACCGTCCCTGCCGAGTTTGTGACGGAGTATTTCCACAAAAAAGGAGCTTTGGCGGCGGCTCGCACGGGCGATTTTGTGAATCCGGAAAAACGCTCCTCACCCTCGCAATTCTACATCGTGGAAGGGCATCCTACGGAAGAAGCCGAGTTGGATGCGATGAGCCAACGTTCGGGTCGTGTTTACACCCCCGAAGAAAAGGCAATCTACAAAACTTTGGGCGGCACCCCCTTTCTGGATGGTGCGTACACGGTTTTTGGCGAAGTAACAAAGGGTTTGGAAGTGGTGGATGCCATCGCACACGTTCAGACTGCCCCCGGCGACCGCCCTGTGGAGGATGTTCGCGTGCTCAGTATCAAAAAAGTGAAGTAAAAATTCACTGCGCTTTCGCAAGCAGTGTAAAACTCATCCGATGATACTCTGTAACTCCAAATGCTTCAATGCTTTGGCGGTGTTTGAGGGTCGGATATGCTTTGTTTTTATTCCAATCGTATTGGGGATATTCGGCGTGCAGGCGTTGCATATACTCGTCTCGGTGCGTTTTTGCCAGGATAGAGGCGGCGGCAATTGACATATATTTGCCGTCGCCCTTGATAATTGTGGTGTGCGGGATGTTGGGATAGGCGTGGAAGCGGTTGCCGTCAATCAGCAGATGTTGCGGGCGGGTGGTCAGTTGGTCAACGGCTCGGTGCATCGCGAGGATGGAGGCGTTGAGGATGTTGATTTCATCAATCTCTTGCGGCGAAACAGTTGCCACCGCCCAACAGACAGCCTCGCGTTCAATCAGCGGACGAAGTGTATCCCGCTGTTTTTCAGACAATTGCTTAGAATCGTTGAGCAGTGCACAACGAAAATCAGGCGGCAAAATCACCGCCGCCGCAAACACAGCACCGGCCAAACAGCCACGCCCGGCTTCATCGCAGCCGGCTTCAATCAAATCTGAATTTAAGAATGGCAGTAACATACGTTTCATATAATCCGTCATTGCGGGCTTGACCCGCAATCCCTCGTTCTACATCACACTATTGCCCAACATTCGGCTCCTCCTCAGGGGATTGCGGGTCAAGCCCGCAATGACGTTAAAATTTTTTCTGCTGTTGCGGCTTGCACCGGCACGAGCGGCAGGCGCAGCACGTTTTCGACATAGCCCATTGCGGCGAGCGCGCATTTGATGCCGGCGGGGTTGCCGTCCACGAACAGCAAATCTATTAACGCCTCAAAATGCTGGTGGATGGGCGCGGCTTTCAACAAATCGCCCTTTAGCGCAGAGTGTACCATCTCCGCAAATTCCTTGGGAAAGGCATTGCCCAGCACCGATACCACGCCCACAGCCCCCGAAGTGATGAGCCGAAACGCCAAACTGTCGTCACCGGCAATGACCTGAAAGCCCTCCTGCTTGTGCTTGACAATGTAATCAATTTGCGACAGGTTGCCGGAAGCCTCTTTGGTGGCAACAATATTTTCAAAATCGCCAGCCAATCGCAACGTGGTGTCGCCCGTCATATTAACGCCCGTGCGACCGGGGACGTTGTAAAGCACAATCGGCAAGTCGGTTGCCTCCGCCAATGCCTTGTAGTGCTGATAAATGCCTTCTTGCGAGGGCTTGTTGTAGTAGGGCACAACGGACAAAATGGCATCCACACCTGTGAACGATTCGGTTTTCAGGCGTTGCACCAGTGCGGCGGTGTTATTTCCGCCCACTCCCATCACAATCGGAATTTTCTTATTCACCTGTGTTACAACTGCTTGCACGATTTTCTGCTGCTCGTCCAACGCGAGTGTCGGCGTTTCGGCAGTGGTTCCCAAAACGACCAAATAGTCGGTGCCACTTGTCAATTGGAGTTCCACGAGCCGCTTCAAAGCCGGAACATCCACCTGATTGTCGGTTGTGAATGGAGTAATCAATGCCACTCCCAAGCCACTAAGATTGATATTTTTCATCTCTTTTAAATTTTTCTCAAAAAATATTCATGCACCCGCACATCATCCGTCAATTCGGGATGAAAGGCGGCGGCTAACAGATTGCCCTGCTCGGCAAACAAAATTTTGTCATCATAAGCGAGCAACGAAGTCACATTGGCATCGGCTTTTTCAATGTAAGGGGCACGAATAAATACGCACGGAAAGGGTTTTTCGCCCAAAACCGGAATCAACATATCTGCCTCAAAACTGGCTAACTGCCTGCCAAACGCATTGCGCTCCACAGACGTGTCCATCAATCCCAACCGCTGTTGGTCGCTGCCAATGATGTGTTTCGACAGCAAAATCATCCCCGTGCAAGTGCCAAAAATCGGCAACCCTCTGCGACCCAATTCGGCAATCGGCTCCAATAAATCGTTGCGTTCCAGCAATTTACCCATGGTTGTGCTTTCGCCACCCGGCAGCACAAGTCCTTCCAAACCATCCAAATCGGCTGCATACAAGACATCAACTGCCTCAGCACCCAACTGATTCAACATATTTCGATGCTCGCGCACCGCCCCTTGCAATGCCAAAATTCCAATCTTCATACGTTTTTTACTTGTCATTGCGGGTCAAGCCCGCAATGACAGTTTTTTTTCACCAGCCGCGTCCGGCTAATTTGTCCTTGTCGTCCATCTGTGCTACGCTTTGACCGCGCATGGCTTCGCCTAAGCCTTTGGAAATTTCTGCTATTTTTGCGGCATCATTGTAGTGCGCTACGGCATCCACGATGGCTTTTGCGCGCTTGGCGGGGTTGTCGGATTTGAAAATGCCGGAACCTACGAACACGCCGTCGCAACCCAAAACCATCATCAAAGCTGCATCAGCAGGGGTTGCAACACCTCCCGCAGCGAAATTCACCACCGGCAGGCGACCCAATTTCTTCACCTGTTGGATGAGTTCGTAAGGCGCACCAAACTCTTTGGCGATGGTCATCAACTCCATATCGGAGGCTCCCACCACACGCTGAATGTCTTCTGCCATCTGGCGGCAATGGCGCACGGCTTCCACCACATCGCCTGTGCCGGCTTCGCCTTTGGTGCGAATCATCGCCGCACCTTCGCCAATGCGGCGCAGGGCTTCACCCAAATTGCGCGCTCCACACACAAAAGGCACCTTGAAATCGGTTTTCAAAATGTGATACACATCATCTGCCGGTGTCAAAACCTCGCTTTCATCGATAAAATCAATGTCTAAAGCCTCCAGCACACGGGCTTCCACGATATGTCCGATGCGCGCTTTCGCCATCACGGGGATGGACACCGCCTTTTGAATACCGATAATCATTTCGGGGTCCGACATACGCGCCACACCACCCTGAGCGCGAATGTCCGAAGGCACCCGCTCCAACGCCATCACGGCAACAGCACCCGCCTCCTCAGCAATGCGTGCCTGCTCCGGATTCACCACATCCATGATAACACCGCCTTTGAGCATCTCTGCCAAGCCGGTTTTTACCTTGAATGTCCCTGTTTCTTTCTTTATTTCAGTCATTTGCCTAAAATTGTTTTTTTGAGGGCACAAAGGTACAAAAAATTTCATACAAATGCCGCGACCGAACCTTTCAGCCAGCCGCTTGTGCACCCGCGCGGTAAATTCATAATTTTTCAACCCCCAACCGGGTATGAGCAGCAATTCTTTGGGCGACTGCGACACAAACCGCTCAATGACAAACTGTTGCGGCAATCGTTCGATAAAATCAAGGCAAAGGTCGATGTACTCGTCCACATCGTAGCGGTGAAATGCTTCGGGATTCGTGGCATATTGTTCCGCCATTCTGGTGCCGCGAATGAGCTGCAATTGATGCAGTTTGACGGTTGTAATCGGCAGTTGGGCAATTTTGTCGGCGTGTGACAAGATTTTTTCGCGGTCTTCGTTCGGCAGTCCCAAAATCAGGTGTACGCCGCAGTAAATTCCGCGTGCAGCCGTGCGCTGAATGGCATCCACAGCCTCTTCGTAGGTGTGTCCGCGATTGATAAGTTGCAAAGTTTGGTTGTCGGTCGATTCGATGCCATATTCGATAAGGAGAAAATGCTGCTTGGCGATTTTCTCTAACTCGTCCAGCAACACGTCAGGCACACAATCGGGGCGCGTGCCAATGATTAGCCCCACCACATCGGGGTGATTGAGGGCTTCCCGGTAGAGTGCGAGCAGATTTTCCGTTGCATCATAAGTGTTTGTATAGGCTTGAAAATAAGCGATATACTTCATTTGCGGATATTTGTAGGCGAAAAAGTTGATGCCTTCTTCCAATTGTTGGCTAACCGGTTTTGAGTTGGCTGCATATTGCGGGCTAAACGTCTGATTGTTGCAATAGGTGCAGCCGCCGGTGCCCTTCGTGCCATCGCGATTGGGGCAGGTAAATCCCGCATTGATGCTGATTTTTTGCACTTTATAAGGAAAAATTTCGGACAAAAAGTGACCAAAATCGCGCCGGACAGGAGGCGTTGGATGGGATTGCGGGTCAAGCCCGCGATGACGAGTATGTGTCATTATCTTGTTTTTTGGGCAAAATTAGGCAAAATTAGATGAAAAAACAACAATATGCTTAAAAAAACGTACCTTTGCACATCATTACACATAATATATATATGAAAATCATTTCTCTAAATCTCAATGGTATTCGCTCTGCGAGCAGCAAGGGCTTGTTTGAGTGGTTGGAAACTGCCTGTCCTGATGTGCTTTGCGTGCAGGAATTGAAGGCGCAGCCCGAACAAATTGATGCTCTGGCGTTTCAGGGCTTGGGCTATATGCACCAATTGGTGCATTCGGCGCAGAAAAAAGGCTATAGCGGCACGGCTATTTTCAGCAAGCAAAAGCCTGACTACTATGCTATTGGCATCGGCAATGAGTTTTTTGATGCGGAGGGGCGGGTGATTCGTGCCGATTTTGGCGATGTGACGGTGGTGTGCGTTTACATTCCATCCGGCACCACCGGCGAAGTGCGGCAGGCGGCTAAGATGCAGTTTTTAGACCTCTTTCTGGAGTATCTCAAAAAGTTGCGTGCGGAACGCCCCAATTTGAGTGTCTGTGGCGACTTCAATATCTGCCACAAACCCATCGACATCAACCATCCCGAACGTCACAAGACTACCTCCGGCTTTTTGCCCGAAGAGCGCGAATGGTTCGACAGGCTCGTTGAGGCAGGCTTTGTGGACACGTTTAGGGAGTTCAATCAAGAGCCGAATCAATACAGTTGGTGGAGTTATATGGGCGGTGCGCGTGCCAAAAACGTGGGTTGGCGCATTGATTATCATGTTGTGACAGAAGCACTTAAACCGCGTTTGAAGCAGGCTACCATTGAGCAGCAAGTAGTGTTGTCCGACCATTGTCCCGTGGGGATTGAATTGGCATGAAGCAATTGCAGGGCAACGCGTGGATTTACTTGTTTGTCGTTGCGGCAGGGCTGCTCGGCATTGTGTCGTTGTTTGTTACAAATCTTTTGGTGAATGATTTGAAGGAGGAGGAGCGCAAAAAAATTGAGATTTGGGCGGAATCCATCGCACTCCTGTCGGAGCAAGCACAAACGATTGACAACGAGGATGCTACAACAGATTTTAATAATTATGACAAACTATTGGTGCTCATTTTGCAAAGTAACACCACCATTCCCGTTATTCTCACCGATGATACCGGTCAGGCAATTCAGGTGGTCAATTTAAAAACCCCGCCAACATCATCGCAACCGTATATCGCACAAAAGATTGCCGATTGGAAGCAAAAACACGCGCCTATCACGATTCAATTGGACGAAAACACCACACAGTATGTCTATTACGATGATTCTTCGGTCTTGAAACGACTCCAATGGTTTCCGTTTATCCAGTTGACGGTCGTTTTTGTCTTTATTGTGATTGCGTTTATTGCCCTGATGAGCACCCAAAAATCGGAGCGCAACAAGGTGTGGGTGGGGCTGTCCAAAGAAACAGCGCACCAACTCGGCACGCCCATTTCGTCCCTCATGGCATGGGTAGAATACCTGAAAACCAAGGATATAGAGCAGCATCTGCTCGACGAGATGAACAAAGACGTGCAACGCCTGAAAACCATTGCCGAACGCTTTTCCAAAATTGGCTCGGAGCCTGAACTCCAACTGATGGATGTGCGCGAAAGCATAAACAGTGCCGTCAGCTATATGCAACGCCGTATTTCGTCCAAAGTAAAAATTTCTACCGATTTGCCCAAAGAGCCGCTAATTATCAAAATGAGTGAATCGCTCTTTGCATGGGTGTTGGAAAACCTGATTAAGAATGCCGTGGACGCGATGGACGGGAAAGGCAAAATCATCATCCGAACCATCCAAAAAGGCGAAAAAGCCATCGTGGAAGTATCCGACACAGGCAAAGGCATCCCCAAATCGAAGTTCAAAACCGTCTTCCAACCCGGCTACACCACCAAAGCACGCGGCTGGGGCTTGGGACTCTCCTTAGTCAAGCGCATCATCGAATCCTATCAGGGCGGCAAAATCTACGTGGCGCAGTCCGAAATAGGGCGAGGCACCACTTTTCGGATGGAATTTTAAATTAATTTAGTACTTTTGCAAAAAAATTAAACGCGATGAACACAAAAAACAGCACAGTTGTTGAACGCTTCTTAAAGTATGTGGCGTTTGACACGCAATCCGATGGAAATTCGGACACAACGCCGAGCACACACAGCCAATGGCTGTTGGCACACGCCCTGAAAGCCGAATTGGAGGCAATGGGCTTGGAGAATATTTCGCTGGACGAGCACGCCTATCTGATGGCGACTTTGCCCGCTAATCAGTTACCGGTTACCGGTTACCGGTTACCTGTCGTTGGGTTTATTGCGCATTTGGATACTTCGCCTGATATGTCGGGGGCTAATGTGAAGCCTCGCATTGTGGAAAATTATGATGGTGGGGATATTGTTTTGAATGCTGCCGAGAAGGTGGTGCTGTCGCCAAAACTGTTTCCCGAATTGTTGCAGTACAAGGGTGAAGACTTGATTGTGACGGACGGGACAACCCTTTTGGGTGCCGACGACAAAGCCGGCATCGCCGAAATCATGACCGCCATTGAGTATCTGCAGCAACATCCCGAAATTCCGCACGGCAAAGTGCGCATCGCTTTCAATCCCGACGAAGAAATCGGATGTGGTGCACACCTCTTCGACGTAGCACAGTTCGGTTGCGACTGGGCATACACCATGGACGGTGGCGAATTGGGCGAATTGGAATACGAAAATTTCAACGCCGCCACCGCCATAGTTCGCATCAAAGGGCTGAATGTGCATCCGGGCTATGCCAAAGACAAGATGCGCAACGCCTCGCTGCTCGCCACTCAATTTGCCACCGCAATGCCGCAAGCAGACCGTCCGGAACGCACAACCGACTACGAGGGATTTTTTCATCTGACCGCCATAAGCGGCACGGTGGAAGAAGCAACGCTCACATACATTGTTCGCGACCACGATGCAAAGAAATTTGAACAGCGGCTGGCTACACTTCAACATCTCACAAGCGAATTTAATAAAGTTTACCCCGCAGACACCGTTATGCTGCACATCAAACAGCAATACCGCAACATGCGCGAGATTGTGGAGCCGCAAAAGCACATCATCGACTTGGCGAAACAGGCAATGCTCGAAGCTGGCATTACGCCCGTTGTGCGCCCCATCCGCGGTGGCACCGATGGTGCGCAACTCTCATTCAAGGGTTTGCCCTGTCCCAACATCTTCGCAGGTGGCGTGAATTTTCACGGTCGCTACGAATTTGTCCCCATTCAGTCGATGGAGAAGGCTGTGGAGGTGATTGTGAATATTGTAAAGGGTGTCGGGGGCAAAACACAATAAAACGCTAAAAAATCTGTTTTATACGCGTATGTTGAAACGGGAATTTATTAGACTTGGTGTGATGCTGTGCATGGTGCTACGTGGGGTGCTGTGCATGGTGCTGTGCGTAGTGCTGTGCATGGTGCTGTGCGGGTGTTCTTCGTCTAAAAACACGGCGGGAACACGGTGGTATCATGCGTTTAATACCCGTTACAATGTCTATTTCAATGGGGTAATGGCTTATGATGAGGCTTTGAAGCAGCAGACAGAGAGCCATCAGGACAATTATTCGGACATCCTGTTGATGTACCCCGTGGATGCGTTGCCCCGCGAAAAAGCCACCCAGGGCGGAGCGTTTGACCGAGCCATTGAAAAGGGTGTGAAAGCCGCCAAGCAGCATTCTATTCGCACCAAACCCAAAGCCGACCCCAATCGGCGAAGCGACCCTGCATACAAGGCGTGGCGGTCGCGGCTGGAATTTAACGCATTTTTGTTCAATGCGTGGATGCTGGTGGGAAAGGGGCAGTTTCACAATGGCGATTTTATGCTGGCGGGTGGCACGTTTGCCTACATTGCGCGAATTTATGAGTCGCAACCGGAAATTGGCATTGATGCACTGATTTGGCAGGCAAGGAGTTACACTAATTTGGGCTGGTTTTATGAGGCGGAAGATATTCTTTTGCGCGTGAAGCGGGAGGGCATCCCCAACAAACAGTTAGAACACTGGTATGCAGCCACTTATGCCGATTTTTGGCTCCAGCAAAAACAATATGCAGATGTAATCCCCTATTTGCAAAAGGCAATTGATGCGGAGAAAAACAACCTGCAACGCAATCGCGAACGCTACCTGTTAGGTCAATTATATGCGAAAGAAAGAAATAAAGCATTGGCATACAAGGCGTTCAGCGAAATCCAGATGTCCAAAGTGCCTTACAGCCTGCAATTTAGCACCAAAATCAGGCAGTCGGAAGTGATGGAAGGCAACGACACCACCCACATCACCAAACAACTCCGCAAAATGGCAAAAGACAGTAAAAACAAAGACTATTTAGACCAAATCTATTATGCGCTTGGAAATGTCTATATGGCTGTGCCGGATACTGCAAATGCGATTGCTCACTACGAATTGGGCGTAGAAAAGAGTACGCAAAACGGCTTTGATAAAACTCTGAATCAGTTGATATTAGGCGACCTTTATTTTCAGCAACGAAACTATACGAAGGCACACCCGCATTACACCGGTGCATTGGCGCAATTGGCGAAAACGCACGAAGCCTATCCGCGCGTAGAGAAGCGGGCAGAGATTTTGGGCGAATTGGTGGTAGTAGCCGAGGCGGTCAATTTGCAAGACAGTTTGCAACGCCTTGCAAAGATGACGGACAGCGAACGGCTGAAAGTGGTCAACAAACTCATTGATGAATTGAAACAAAAGGAAAAAGAAGAAGAATTAGCAGCACAGCGCGAAGCCTATAACAATACGTTGGACGAAACACGTTCGCAGTTGAAACAGTTGGACAAACCGGTAGCGGCAGTGGTGGCACCAACCAAACCGGGCGAAGAAAACCTGTTTTATTTTTACAACACCCAAGCCGTGGCATTGGGTAAAGCGGCTTTTCAACAGAAATGGGGCAATCGCAAATTGGAAGACAACTGGCGGCGGCGCAACAAAACCGCCCCCATGAGCAATATGTTCGCCGAGGAAAAAACGGCTGAAGATACTGACCTTCCCGAAGATTCTATCGCCGACTTGCCAACCGACAGTTTGGGCAACAGCCTCGCCGCGAGCAAGCCCGACAGTTTATCGACCGACCCGCACGACCCGCAATTTTATTTGCAGCAAATCCCTATGACAGAGGAGGCTATCGCCGCCTCCAACCTGATTCTCAAAGATGGGCTGTACAATATGGCGGTGATTTACAAAAACAAATTGGAGGATTCCTTTTTGGCGGTGGAGACGTTCAACCGGTTGAACACGCAGTTTCCGGAGCATGAAAAGAAGTTGGATGCCTATTACAATGTCTATCTGATACATTTGCGCAACAACAACAAGGAACTTGCAGACCGTCAGAAGCAACTCATTCGGGAGGAATTTCCGGAAAGTGCGTTGGCACAGGCAATGGCTGACCCCGGCTATGAATACAACCTGAAAATGATGTATGTGTTGCAAGATTCGCTGTATGAAGCCACCTACGAGGCTTATTTGGAGGGTGACATAGCCGAAATTCATCAGAATTACGAGACCGTTCAGGCAAAATATCCGCAGTCGGATTTGATGCCTAAATTCGCGTTTCTCAATGCGTTGAGCTACGTGCAGACTCACGATGGAGATACGTTCAAGGCTCTGCTGCAAGAGATTATTGCGAAATACCCCAGAGCCGATGTAACCGAATTGGCGCAGGAAATGATGAAACGATTTTTGGCAGGGCTGACCCTGTCAAGTTCCGGCGACAACCAGTTGGCGCGTGGTGGGTTGCTCGGAAGCCGTTGGGGGGGAGCCGTGCAGGATGTGAGTGCGGCGGAGGCATTGCAGTTCTCCGAAGCGGTGGATGTGCCTCACCTGTTGATGATTGTGTATTCAAAGGGCAGTTTGGACGACAATTTGCTGCTCTACACCGTAGCCAGTTTCAATTTCGGCAACTTCACCGTTAACGATTTCGATTTGGAACAAACCTCAGAAGGCGAAGTCAATACGCTGCAAATCAAAACTTTCGTCAACCTGGAAGTAGTGCAGGAATACGAGCAAATGATACACGAAGAAGAAGGCTACGCAGCCGAGTTGGAACGCTTGGGAGCCATCATAGTCCCAATTTCGGAAGCCAACTACAACATCCTGGAGCAAGGAAAAACGCTGGAAGAGTACCTCCAATTCTACAAAACGCTCACAACTTCCCCGTAGTGTGGGGCATAGCTCAGTCGTGGTCGGAAGATTTCATTACGGGCTGAAAGCCCAGCATATCCCAGCCCGCTGGGATATGCTGGGCTTTCGGTCAACGCATTAAAAATGGCTCTATAACGTTTGGTGTGGATAAATGAAAACTTGCCACAGGATGGTTCTTAAACCTCATTTTCACCTAATTTTCTTAACAAAACAACCGCAGTAGAAAGCACAGAA
>BNTU01000031.1 GCA_025996835.1 Bacteroidia bacterium | reverse complement strand
AAGTAATATCATATTTGATGGCTGCAAACTGCGCTGTGAGGGCTGAATCTTGCGCGATGGCAAACGTCCATGGTATTACATTGTAAATGCTATCTCCTTGACTGTTTGTCCATTTCAAAAACTCATAGCCGGTCTCAGCGGTAGCGGTAACAGTTACGGAGGTGCCGGTTGGATACATCCCTGTGGTTGTGTTGCTGCTGACACTACCCTTTTGTACATTACTTGATGTTGCCGAAAAAACGTAGCCACCGCCTATGATGTTCGCAAAGTCTTTCCATTCGTCAGCATTTTTGTACAATTCCACAGAAGAGGAGGGTACTGTGAGTGAACAAATATCTCTGTCCACGGTTAAATCCATGCCACTAATGCTTACCGGCGTGGGATTGAGGTTGATGATACCGGAGAAACCATCGCTATCGTAAAACGCACTGCTGCCTATGGTGGTTAGACCGACCGGCAGGGTAAGCAAACCGCCGAGACTTTCGCAATTGGAAAACGCGTTGGCACCTATGGAAGTCAAACCGACAGGCAGGACGAGGGTACCCCTGAGACCTGTGCAATAGGTGAATGCTTTGTCACGTATGGCAGTTAGTCCGGCAGGCAACTGTACAGAAACAAGCGACATTTTGGTATCAAAAGCCTCCCTCGGCATTTCGTTGGCGAGGTAAGAGGAACTTCCTCCGGAGGTAGCTGTTCCACCTTCGCCTGAATATGCAATCACCGTTGCGCTGCTCAAATCCAATTCGGCAAGCACCGTCATGCTGTCGCGCATAAACTGCACATCGCGGGCGTCAATGTTGCCCGTTACGGTGAGGCGGGTGATGGTGGCTGCATTGGTCAGATTGGCTTTCAGCGTACCGGCAGTGGTCAAATTGACGGTGGCAGCATTGCCAAAATTGGCAACTATCGTTGTGTCCTGCGTTACGGTGAGGTTCAACGGGTTGGCTGTCGAAAGTACAACTCCCTTGCTCGTCCAATTGAGAAAATCATTGCCGGAAACAGATGTAGCCGTCAGCGTTATAGTGCTGGATGCAACGGATGCACTAACTGTCCCCATCGAATAGATATTAGGAGAGGAATACACCTTATAGGCACCTGCGTCATCCCATCCGATAATGTTTTTAAAGCCGTTCCAAACAGTGGCTCCTTGGTACAGCCCCACTGAACCGGAAGGTACGATAAGTGTGCAACTGTTTTTGTTTGCACTAAAAATATAGTTATTTATGCTTATCGGCGTGGGATTGAGATTGAGTATGCTCGTGAAACCGTAACAATTCTGAAACGCACTAGTCCCGATGGAAGTCAAGCCGGCAGGCAGAACGAGTGTACCCGTAAGACCACTGCAACCGTAAAAGGCATATTGTCCGATGGAGGTTAAATTTACGGGCAACTGCACCGAAGTAAGTGAAGTTTTTGAAGTGCCACCGTTGGGATAAAACGAATACTCCGGCATTCCATTGGCAGGGTAAGTTCCGGAGAAGCCCGGACCATCTGAGCCGGTATATGTGTCTATCGTTGCCCCACTCAAATCCAGTTTGGTCAGTAAGCCCATACCATCCCGCATAAACTTCACATCGCGGGCATCAATGTTGCCCGTCACAATAAGGCTTTTTACCAAAGCCATATCTGCCTCATCTTTCAGTGTGCCGGGAGTAGTTACATTCACAGTTTTTTCAATTGCGGCAACAGTAGAAATGTCGATGTCATCTATTGCAATCGGCGGTTGGGCACCGCTACCATCATCATTGATCCAACTGAATACTAAGCGTTTGCTTGTTGCCGAAGGAGGAATCAGGATAGAAACCTGCTGCCATGAGATTTCGTCGCTGTATGTTCCCAAGGGTGTGGCACTTAGCTCCGTTCCTGCTGTTGGTGTGGTAGAGGTTTCCACCAAAAACACCTTCAATTCATCGAAGCCCACTTCAGCATAGCCTTTCCAACTAAAGGACAATTTGTAATAGTCGGCGATTGCTGGGTTTAGCACCACATCGCAGTAGAGATGCACCACGCTTGCAGTGCCTCTTGTGTAGTTGTTACTCGTGCCCGCATCATTAGAGATGTAGGCAGAATTGCTGCCGCCGTTGGCAGTGGCACTACCCACCGCCCAGTTGTTGGTTTGACTGCCGTTTTCAAACGTCCAGCCTGTCAGCGTAGTACCGCTGCCACTCTCAAAGTCCTCCGAAAACACAGAGGTTTGTGCATTTGCTGCACTACTTGCGCCCAGCAGCACCGCTGCCAAAACGCCATAACTAATTGAAAAATTCTTTTTCATACATTTATATTTTTAAAAAATTAATAATTAGCACATTTATGAGTTTAAACACAACAAAGCCACAACAAGACAATAAAGCCCTGTTATGGCTGACAATACGATAAAACGCTATATTTTGCTTTAAGAAAGCGACTTTAACTCGCTGATAGTGAGCATGTTGGGGGGGGGGGGGGGTAAATACAACAGCCCCGTCTGCCTTAGCTGACGAGCAACAATAATTCGCCAATGTGCGTCCCAATTTTGACATATCTCATATAATTTTCGGCGACAAAGATACAACATTTTTTAGTTATGAGTTATAAGTTATGAGTTATTTTTGGTTAAATATTTTAATTTTTGTTAATAAGAGCAGCAATGTTGCGCTGCAACTACCCTAAACGGGTTTAACCCACATTGCACAAAATATCTTTCCACACAAATAACGGTAGAACCTAAAAAATAGAGTGAGTGGCGGATTGGAATTTTCATTTAGCCTTCAAGTAGAATAATCATTTTTTCACTTATCCAACAACCAATTAAGTATATTGATTTGCCGAACGCCTTCATACACAGGCTCTTCGGGGTCGAGCGTGAGCAAAACTTTGGGGTTGTGGTCGCGGATGGAGAGTAGCGGGCGTAGTTCACGTTCCAAAGTCTTCTCGTCCCGCACGGTTAATGATACTTGAAAATAGGATATGCTATTGTCGGCATCTTTCACTACAAAATCAACCTCCGTTTCCATATTCTTGCCAATATAAATTTCTTTGTATCTGCGAGATAACTCCAAAAAGATAATGTTTTCCAAAAGATGTCCTCGTTCTGTTTTTGTGTCTTTCCCGAGCAGTGCGTTGATAAAACCAATATCAGTGGCGTAATATTTGTGCAGTGTTTGCAACCGTTTTTTGCCTTTTATGTCATATCGCTGCACTTTATGAAAAAGGAAAGCATCACACAAAACGGAAAGATAATTTTTGACCGTTTCATTATCAATTTTGTTGCCGGTTGAAGTCATATAGCCGGCTATGTTGTTTGGCGACACGATGCTGCCAACCGAATCGAACAGAAATTTTGTAACATTCTCAAAATCAGTTTTTGAATTGATTTTTTTTCGCAGCATGATGTCTTTTTCCAAAATCGTATGAAAAACGGCATTGAGATAGTTTGAAATTTCATCTTTTTGACCGCCATGGAGCAGATTTGACACTTCGGGCAATCCTCCCCAAAGCATATAATCATTAAACACATCGGATTTGCTGCGATAACTATCGTAATTGCTGATAAATTCGGCAAAAGAAAGCGGCGAAACATATATTTCCAAATACCTGCCTGTCAGGAGTGTTGCAAGTTCTGATGAGAGAAAATAGGCATTTGACCCTGTAACATACAGGTCAATATGTTCTTTTACAAATAGCGAATCCACCACGCGTTCAAATTCAGGCACCATCTGAATTTCGTCAAGAAACACATAATTTTTCTTTTTCGCGTCCACCATCTTCATAATGTAGTTATTTAGAAGGTATTTGTCAAGGAGGCTACGATTTTCTATTTCTTCGAGATTGAGATGAATGATATTGCGTTCATTCACGCCCGAGTTAATGAGTTCGTGCTGAAATTGTTTGAACAAGGTAGATTTTCCCGCCCTGCGAATGCCGGTAATCACCTTTATCAAATTGACATCGCGCAAGTTGCGAAGTCGTTCTAAATACTGCTCTCTCTTTACCATACTGCGAGATTTTATATCTTTATATATTTTCATACAGTTTTATACACTTTTGCGGTTTTGTGCTTCCGCAAAACTTTATGTTTTTATATACTTTTGCGGTTTTGTGCTTCCGCAAAACTTTATGTTTTCATATACTTTTGCGGTTTTGCGCTTCCGCAAAACTTTATGTTTTCATATACTTTTGCGGTTTTGTGCTTCCGCAAAACTTTATGTTTTCATATACTTTTGCGGGTGCAAAGGTACAAAAATTTAATTATTCCGCTGCATCAAATCCCGTGCGAGTTCTTGCAAAACGGACTTTCGCTCTGATGGCACATTCACCGCCTCCAAAGCACTCAAAGCCTGCTGAAAATAGTCATCCATCGCTTGGTGGGCTGTTTCTTTCAGTGCCAGACGATTATAGATATTGGTGACATTGCCGATTTTCGTGGCTTCATCGCCGTTGTAATCCAGCCACAACAGCAGCGATTTTTTCAAGGTGGCATCCGCCGTGTTGAGCGCACTGACCAGCAAGTAGGTCTTTTTGTTTGCCAAAATATCGCCGCCGATTTTTTTGCCGAATACGGCGGCATTGCCATACACATCCAGCAAATCGTCTTGAATTTGAAAAGCTATGCCCAGATTTTTGCCGAAGTTGTAGAGCAAATCAGCATCCGTGGCGGCTGCGCCGCCGATGATTGCGCCCGATTTGAGGCTTGCTCCCAGCAGGACTGCCGTTTTCAAGCGAATCATGTTCAGATATTCTGCTTCCTGCACGTCCAAGCGGCTTTCAAACGCCATATCCAATTGCTGTCCTTCGCAAATTTCGGCTGCCGTTGTGGAAAACAAATCCAGCAGTATGTGTAAGGGGGACACAATGACATTTTGGTCTGTTATTACCCCCGCCTGCGCCACAAATTGATACGCCAAAATCAGCATCGCATCACCCGAAAGAATAGCGGTGTTTTCGTCCCACTTCTTATGCACTGTGGGCTGTCCGCGCCGCATATCGGCTTTGTCCATCACGTCATCGTGCATCAGCGTGAAATTGTGAAAAATTTCCCACGCCAGTGCCATATCAATGGCTGATTGGCAAGGGGGTATCCCCCCTTGTTGGAATAAATCCCACGCCAAAAGCGTGAGTGCCGGGCGTATTTTTTTTCCCTTCAAAGCCAGCAGATAGGCGATTGGCTCGTAGAGTTGCCCTGCCTGCGCGGGGTAATTGATGGCTTGCAGGCTGTTTCCAACCGTTGCAATTGCTTGTGAGAGTGTCATAAGGTGCATTTTAATTAAGGTTGCAAAAGTACACATTTTTCCTGATTATATTGCTGCTGATTGTGCAAGAATTTGGCAAATTGAAATCTTTTGCTTACTTTTGTCCCCGTTAAAATGATAATTTTTTAAATTTTATTGCAATGAATAAGATAAATCGACGTAAGTTTTTGAGTCTTTCCGCTTTGGCGGGTGTGGGCACTATGGTGGCACCGCAAGTGGCGATGTCGGCTGTGAAGAAAAGTAGCGGCAAAAAAGGTGCGGGAGCTATCATTACCCGCAAGTTGGGTAAGACGGGGTTGGAAATCCCTGTTTTGAGTATGGGCGTGATGCGTGCCGACAATCCGGCTGTGGTGCGGGCGGCTCTCAATGCGGGAATAACCCATTTTGATACCGCGCACGGCTATCAGAACGGCAAAAGTGAGGAAATGCTTGGCGAATTTTTCAAGAAAATCGACCGCAGCACGTTCACCATTGCCACCAAAGGGAAGGCAAACCTCAAATCGGACAATTTTGAAGCCGAATATGAGGAACTGCTCAACACGAGCCTTCGCCGCTTAAAGATGGATTATGTGGACATTTTTTATGCCCATGCGCTTGGTCATGCAAATTATGACGAAGTAAGCGACCCGCGTCTGCTCGCCATGCTAAAGAAATTTAAGGCGGAAGGCAAAATTCGTCACATCGCTTTTTCGACCCATGCCAATAAACCGGAGCAGATTGATGCCGCTATCAAGACCGGCGTGTATGAGGTGATATTGCTCAGTTACAACTTCAAATTAGACATTTTACCCGAATTGGATGCAGCCATTCAACGGGGCGTGGATGCCGGAATTGGTTTTGTAGCCATGAAAACGATGGTCGGAGGTGTGGAAGATGCCGCCGGTGGCAAAAAAGTGGATGGTGCCGCCTGCTTGCGCTGGGTGTGGCAAAATCCCAATATCACCACGGCGATTCCGGGCTTCACCAGTTTCGACTTGTTGGACAATTGTTTATTAGCTGCTCATTCACCGGAATTGCAACAGGCTGATAAACAATATCTTGCAAGCATCCAAAACAATGACTTGCTCTATTGCCAAAATTGCGAAAAATGTGTGAAGGATTGCAGCAAGCATTTGGCGGCTATCCCAACGATTATGCGGGCTTATATGTATAACTTCGGCTACAAAAACCCGTCACTGTCGAAAGAAACATTGATGGAATTGGCAGTGACAGGCGATGAGTGCTCCGGCTGTACAAAATGCACCGTGAAATGTCCATCAGGCTTCAACGTTGCCGACAAAATCGCCGCAATCACCCCAATAGTGAATGTTCCATCTCATTTTTTAGCATAAATGAACAAACATAAAACGATTCTATCGGCGTTGCTTTGCTTGTCAGGGTATGCTTTTGCACAGACGCCGGATGATTTGCATGCTGCTTTGCCTGTCATCGATGATTGGACGATTTCCACTGATTTAGAGGTGTTTAACCGCGATAATTTGTATGAGCGCATCAATGGTGCCGCGCCGTTGTTTTTGGAAAATAATTTTCAGGAGATGACGAGCATGGTTTACACGCAGGGCAACGATGAGATTACGATTCAGGCATATCGCCACGCCTCGCCCGAAGATGCCTTTGGGATGTATACCTCCGAACGTTCGTCGGAGATGGCATTCTATCCGGGCATTGGCGGCGAAGCGCAGGGCGATGGTTATGGCTTGTTTTTCTTTGCGGGCTGCGTTTATGTGAAAATGTCGGTGAGCAACGATGGTACGGATATTACGGATATGTTTAAGGTGATTGCCAAAGAGTTGGCGGACGGTATTGCTGCCAAAGCCGATTATCCTGCAATTTTTCAACTTTTCCCCAAAGACGGTTTAGTGCCGTACAGTCAGTCGTATGTAACGCAGAATTATATTGGGCACGAGTTTTTGAAGCCGGTTTACACAGCCAATTACAATTTGGCGGACGATGAATTTCAACTTTTTGTCGTTGACGGAGGAACCACGGCAGGCGCACAGAAAATTCTGGACGACTACCTTACCTTTACGAAACAAACGGAGGATGCCGTTTCTGAGGGCGATAATCTGTTCGTCACCGACCGCTACAATGGCGATATTCCCATTGTTTGGAGCGGGCAATATCTGATTGGTGCGTTTCACGATGATGGGGCTGATTTTTCGGACGACATCTACGATTTTTTGAGTCGCTTCAATGCAGATGATGTGTTCAAATAACAAATGTATTTTAAAATTAGATAAAATTATGAGAATTAACAACATCAATCTACTGGACTCGCCATCTTTGATTTTGGTGGAGGAGACGATGCTCCGCAACATTCACTCGATGAAAGCACTTGTTGACGGGGATACCTCAGATTTGCGCCCGCATGTGAAGGCAAATAAAACGACCGAAGTGTGTCAGGCAATGATGAAAGAGGGCATCACCAAGTTTAAGTGCGACACGATTGCCGAAGCAGAAATGCTGGTACAAGCGGGTGCAAGGGATGTTTTGCTGGCTTGTCAACCGGTTGGTCCGAAGATTGGGCGGCTGTTGAATTTGGTGAAAGCGTTTCCCGGTTGCCGTTTTGCCTGTTTGGTGGATAGCATTGCGGGTGCAGAGGCTCTAAACGCCGTTTTTGCCGTTGCCAAATTGGAGTTAAATCTCTATATTGATGTCAATGTGGGTATGAATTGGGCGGGTGTTTCGCCGTCAAAAGCAGGGGAGTTGGCTAAAGCAATTTTGTCGCTGAAAAATTTGCATTTGGTTGGCGTCAACGGCTATGATGGGCATATTATTGATAAGAATATGAGTGCGCGTACCAAAGCGGCAGATAAATCGTTCGACGAATTGGATAGAGCGTATGAAGCCGCCAAGACTTGGGCAGACTATCCGTTAGTGCGAATAATGGGCGGCACAGTCACTTTTCCAATTCATCTGACGCGCAAAAATGTGGAATGCTCTCCCGGAACATTCCTTTTTTGGGATTGGGGCAACAAGCGTCTTTCCCCCAATTTGCCGTTTGAATATGCCGCATTTCTTGTTTCACGCGTGATTTCTGTCGTGGATAAAAAGCATATATGTGTGGATTTAGGCTACAAATCGGTGGCAAGTTATATGCCGATGCCGCGCGTGCATTTTCTCAATCTGCCTGATGCAAAGCACATTGCGCACAGTGGCGAACATTTGCTGCTGGAAGTCGCCGACAGCAGCAAATATCCATTGGGAACAGTCTTCTACGGTGTGCCGGAAGACATCGCCGCCACAGTGGCGTTGTACGACAAAATGTATGTGGTGCGCAACAGCGAAATCGCAACTTTCTGGAAAATCACCGCAAGAAATAGGGAAATCTAAAAAAATACGCCGGAAGCTTGTACGAGGTTATCAAAATTACACCCCATACGGCTATGCCCCATACGGGATGGTTCAAGATTGTATGGTCTTTTGCTAAAAAAGTTTAAATTTCAAGTGACAAAGTTAGTGATAATTTCGCAATATATATCATATTTAATCATCATTATTTCCAATGTCCCTATAATCCAATTCGCCAATCAGCTTTAATGCCCCATTGATTGCTTCGGCTCGAAATTTGAAATCTGTAAACGCCGGTTTTATAAGAGCAAAAATCATAAACAAAAAACAGACTGAAACACCCCCCCCCCATAAAACTCCAGTGAAGAGTTTCGATGCATGCCGTGTAAAGAGGAGGCAACTACCGTGCCAACACCCACCGCTATCGGTAACTTACTGGGTTGGTTCTTTTTAAAATAATCCATCCAAAACAGTCTGTTTTCAAATGTGTTTTGTTCGCCCAAAAACAAAACAAATTTTTCTAATTCAAAGTCAAGCATACTTTTACAAGTGCCTGATTGATAATGTTTTTCAAAAACTTTTTTCTCAAAAACCATTTTTTGCTTGCCAACCGCCCAACCAGAAATAACCATCAATATTACGCAAACAACAGCCGCTACCCATAAATGTGCATCAAGAAATAAGCGCATCCCATAAATCGGAAATGGAATGAAAAAGGGCGGAACAAAAAATAAAATTTTTTGCCCAATCGTGAATTTGCTGAAATACAATTTTCGCCATGACAAATTCTTAGCAATATATTTCAGTATAGCATCTGTGTCCTCAGGACTATGTAATGTGCAAAAATGATTCATAATTCTTCCGTTAATAAAAGAAATGTCCTACAGTAAACGAAAAGCTCATATTTCCGCCATCTTTATTATATTGCACATTCGTCAATCCATGGCTGTATTGGAATTTATAAAATGCCTCTCCGATTTGCTGACCCACACCAATGTTTAATCCAAAATCCCATGGGTTGAATATATTCCCTGAACCGAATGCAATCGGTTTATCTTCACTCGTAAGTAAACCATAACCCACGTACGGACCGGCAAAAGCGAGAACTCTGGAATCAGGATTTAAACCTTTAATTGCAAATTTGTACGTTGCGTTAATCGGTAATCGCATATAGGTCAACGTCAAAGTACCGCCGCCGTTTTTGGGTTTAGCTCCTCCTTCAAAGACGAATAATTCGGGAGTAACAGAAAAACTTTCATTGAGCGCATAATCGAAAACTGCACTCAATTGTAATCCTCCCGTGGATTTAACCTCATCACCTAAATCTCCGGAAAAGCTTGAAGTATTAGTCCCACCTGCAAAACCAGTAGACAGTTTTTGCGCACTTGCAGATGCAGCACCCAGTACTGCCACTGCCATCATTAAAAAAATCTTTTTCATTGCTATTTTCATGTTATACTAAAGTATTTGGCTGCAAAGCTAATAAAAAAAAATTCACCAACAAAATATTTTGCCCCAAAAGTAGGGCAAATGCGAGTTAATTTATGTTAAATATGACAATGACCGCGCTACAGATGCACCAAATCAGGGTAACTGCAGCAAAATTGTACCCAATACGGGGTAGTTGGCCACCGTAAATTTGAGTTGTCCTGATTAGAAATAGACCATAAGCTCCGCTCAACATGACACAGGGTTGCTCAACACGACACACGCCAACAAGCAAAAAAACTCATAACTCATAACTCATAACTCATAACTATTTCGTATCTTTGCACCGCAAAAAAATTTCAAACAATGAAACATATTCGCAACTTTTGTATTATCGCGCACATCGACCACGGCAAGAGCACGCTGGCAGACCGCCTGCTGGAATATACGCATGTGGTGGAGGGCAAAGCCATGCAGGCGCAGGTGCTCGACGACATGGAATTGGAACGCGAGCGCGGCATCACGATTAAGAGCCACGCCATTCAGATGAAGTATGCTTACAAAGGCGAAGAATATACGCTCAACCTGATTGACACGCCGGGGCATGTCGATTTTTCGTACGAAGTGTCGCGCTCCATCGCCGCCTGTGAGGGTGCGCTGCTGATTGTGGATGCCGCGCAGGGCATTCAGGCACAGACGATTTCCAACCTCTATATGGCGTTGGAAAATGACTTGGAAATTATCCCCGTATTAAATAAGGTAGACCTCGCCAACGCGATGCCCGAAGAGGTGGAAGACCAGATTGTGGAGTTGCTCGGCTGCAAGCGCGAAGACATCATCCGCGCCAGCGGCAAAACGGGCGAAGGCGTTTACGCCATTCTGGACGCGATTATCGAAAAAGTGCCCCCCCCCACGGGCGACCCCGCCGCACCGTTGCAAGCCCTGATTTTCGACTCGGTTTTTAACTCCTTCCGCGGCATTATCGCCTATTTCAAGATTGTGAACGGCAGCATCCGGAAGGGCGATTTGGTGAAATTTGTGGCTACGGGCAAGGAATATGAGGCGGACGAGGTGGGCATTCTGAAACTCGAAATGTCGCCCCAGGACGAGGTGAGTTGCGGCAATGTGGGTTATATCATTTCCGGCATCAAGGTGTCGAAAGAGGTGAAGGTGGGCGACACGATTACGCACGTCAAAAACCCCTGCAAGGCAGCCATCGCTGGCTTCGAGGAGGTGAAGCCGATGGTCTTTGCCGGTGTGTATCCCATTGAAACAGACGAGTTTGAGAATCTGCGGGCTTCGCTCGAAAAGTTGCAATTGAACGATGCCTCGCTGACGTTTCAACCCGAATCATCGGTGGCGTTGGGCTTCGGCTTTCGCTGCGGCTTTTTGGGGTTGCTGCACATGGAAATCATTCAGGAGCGGCTCGACAGGGAGTTTAACATGGAAGTCATCACGACCGTCCCCAACGTGTCGTACAAGGTGTATGACAAGCATGGCGACTACAAGGACGTGCACAATCCGGCGGGGCTTCCCGACCCCACCCAGATTGAGCGCATTGAGGAGCCGTTCATTCGCTCATCGGTCATCACGAGCACGACCTACATCGGTCCGATTATGACGCTCTGCCTCGGCAAACGCGGCGTTTTGGTGAAGCAGGACTACATCTCCGGCGACCGCGTGGAAATCATTTTCGACCTGCCGCTGGGTGAAATAGTGATTGATTTTTACGACAAACTGAAAAGCATTTCCAAAGGCTATGCCTCGTTTGACTACCACCTGCACGACTATCGCCCGTCGAAACTGGTCAAGATGGACATTCTGCTCAACAGCGAGCCGGTGGACGCGCTCTCCACGCTGACCCATATCGACAATGCGGTAACGTTTGGTCGCAAAATGTGCGAAAAACTGAAAGAACTCATCCCGCGTCAGCAGTACGACGTGGCAATTCAAGCTGCCATCGGCGCAAAAATAATCGCCCGCGAAACCATCAAAGCCGTCCGCAAAGACGTAACCGCCAAATGCTACGGTGGCGACATCTCCCGCAAGCGCAAACTCCTCGAAAAACAAAAGGAAGGCAAAAAGCGCATGAAGCAAGTCGGCAACGTGGAAGTACCGCAAAAAGCTTTCCTCGCAGTGCTGAAATTGGATTAACAGACAACATAACACGCAGATGGACATACAATTACGCGCATTAGAGCCGGAAGACTTGGACACGCTGTATCGCTGGGAAAACGACACTGAATTGTGGCGTTACGGCTCCACACTAACCCCGCTCTCCAAATTCACCCTGCGAAAATACCTCGCCAAGCAGCACCAAAGCATCTTCCAAACCGCCCAACTCCGCCTGATGATTGTAGAGCAACAGTCAAACACCCCTGCAGGCATGATTGACCTGTACGATTTCGACCCGCTGAACGGACGGGCAGGCATCGGCATCTTGCTCGATGCGCCGTTTCGGAGAAAAGGCTACGGCAACCAAGCCCTCACACTGATGGCAAAACAAGCGTTTGAAACGCTGCATCTGCAACAGATTTATGCTTTCGTGCCGCTGACCAATCAGCCAAGCCTTCAATTGTTCCAAAAGTCCGGCTATGAGCAGAGTGGGGTGTTAAAAAACTGGCTGAAAACGCCACAGGGGTATGTGGATGTGGCGGTGATGCAACTAATTTTGACTGTTTAAGAGATTTCGCCTTAATTTTTGAGGAGTGCCTCAAGGTCTTGCACTCTTGCTTTGAAGCCCTTATTGGTGGCGAGGTCGTTTTGCACTGATTTGCAGGCGTGCGTTACTGTGGCGTGGTCGCGCTTGCCAATCACGCTGCCAATGTGCGAAAAGGAGTATTCTGTGTGCATCTTTGCCAAAAACATCGCCACTTGACGCGCTTGAACGATTTCGCGTTTGCGCGACCGGGAATGAATATCGCTGATGTTCACTTTGAAGTAGTTGCTCACCACATCTTGAATTTTTTCCAAAGTGATTTGTTTCTTTTGCACATTATTTGTTTGCTCCACAATGCGTTTCGCTAATTCCAAATCCACTTTGCACTGATAAACCAGCGAATGAGCGACTAATGAAGTGATGATACCTTCCAAATTGCGGACGTGGTCGGTCACATTTTTGGCGATGTAGTCAATAATGTCATCCGAAATGCTCAATCCGTCCTGCTTAATTTTATTGCAGAGAATTTTCTTGCGAAGTTCCAAATCCGGCTTTTGAAGTTCGAGTGTTAGCCCCGAAGACAAACGGGTCAGCAAACGCTCTTCCAAGCCTTGAATTTGTGCCGGAGCCTTGTCGCCGGTAAAAATAATTTGTTTTCCAATCAACGTCAGGTGGTTGAAAATGTGGAAAAAAGCGTCTTGTGTCTTGGGTTTGCCCGCCAATTCGTGAATATCATCCAAAATCAGCACGTCAACACCTTGATAGAAATGCACAAAATCGTTGCTGGTATTTTTGAGTTTAGCATCGGAAAATTGCACCTGAAACAAGTGCGCCGAAATATAAAGCACCTTCTTCTGCGGTTGCGATTCCAATATCTGATTGCCCATCGCATGACATAAATGCGTCTTGCCAACACCGCACGCCCCAAATATAAAGTAGGGATTGAAGTCCTTAGCCGGTGCCTGAGCCACTTTGAGCGCGATGGTGCGGGCTGCTTTGTTGCTCGAGCCTTCAAAATAGTTGTTAAACCTCAGATGTGGATTGATATTTGGCTCCCATGCCGCAAAATCATCAGGCGATTGATTGAGATTTTTTGCCATCTTACGAGGGTCCGGCCTATCCAAACGCTCACTCGGAAGTGTCACACGAGATCTCGGGCTGGAACTATCCACGACCGCCCGATAAACCAAGTTGATATTGGGATTTTCGGACACACGTGCCAATGCCCTGTAAATAATATCGGCATAGTGTTCCTCCAAAAATTCGTAGAAAAACTGGCTGGGTACCTGAATGGTAAAATCGTTATCCTCATACTTGTACGGGGTGATGGGGATAAACCATGTGTCAAAAACATTCTCAGAAACATTATCTCTGATAATTTTCAAGCATTGATTCCATATACTTACATGCGACTTCATTATAATTTTATATCTTTATTTAATTATCGTTTCTCTCTAAAAGCGGGGGCAAAGGTAGATAAAAAGTTTGAAATATCCAAGCGAAATTTTATTTTTTTTTTCCAAAAACTGATTTATTTTTGAATTTCTACCTTAGAGCTATCGCAATTTTAGACAAAATCTAATTAAGACCTCCCGTTTTGCGGAGAAGAAGGGATTCGAACCCCCGGTACAGTTTTGCCGCACATACGCTTTCCAAGCGTACCTCTTAAACCACTCGAGCACCTCTCCATTTTGTTTTGGGGCGACAAAGATACGAAATATTTTGTTACAACAACTTTTTTCGCACCGAATTTAGAAACTTTTTCATCATTTCAGAATCTTTTTTCTCGATAATAGCCAACAGATTTGCCAATTCCATGCGAATTTGTGCCAACTGACCGGGTGTGTGCGGATTAAAAAGAATTTCTGTCAGCAAATAATCGTCCTCCGACAGCAAGCCGTCGGCAATCGCCTTGTGCTTCTTAAACGTCGTGCCGGGCGCATCCTGATGCTTCATCACCGAGGCAAACACCAGCGTGGAGGCAAACGGGATGGAAAGCGAATAAGCCACCGTTTCGTCGTGCTCATCAAAAGTGTAATCAAAAATATTCAGTTTCAACGAGTTATACAAATCCCTGAAAAAGGCTTTGCCCAGATGCGACGATTCCGAAATGATAATCGCATTTTCGGACGAGAGATTGCCCAAATTGGCAAACGTGGGTCCAAACATCGGGTGGGTGGACACAAACGGTCGCCCAACCTCCGCATAAAACGCTTTCAATCCGGTCTTTACAGACGCAATGTCGGAAATGATGCACGTTTCAGGCACGTAGGGCAACACCAGCCGAAACGCCGCAATAGTATATTGCACCGTCACGGCATTGATAAGCACTTCCGGCTGAAACTCAGCGATTTCCGCAGGGTCGCTCATCCGAATGCAGTTGTAAGTAAACCGCAACCGCTTGGGGTCGTTATCAAAAATCGCCACCTCGTGGTCGCTGCTCAGCACATCGGCAAAGAAAGACCCCATCTTGCCTGCGCCTAAAATTTGTATTTTCATAAATCTGTGTTATATTTTTTCAAAAGCCATACTTTTGTTTTTATTGTCCTTTTCAAAGCAATTGTCGTAATGTTTCCGTATCAGGCAAAATATCGCGATACTGTTCGGGAAGTTCCGAAGCAAACTTGTAACTCGCCACGCCCATTGGCTTCGACATATCGCGGAAAGCATATTCGACAATGCCTTGTTTTTGCGATTTGCAAAGAATGATGCCTATCGACGGTTTTTCGTGCGGCAAGCGAACAAAATCGTCCAATGCCGAAAGATAAAAGTTCATTTTTCCAAGATATTCAGGCTTGAAATCGCCGCGTTTCAGTTCGATAGCCACCAAACATTGCAATTGGCGGTTAAAGAACAGCAAATCAATGAAATACTCCTGTTCTTCCACGAGCAACCGGTATTGATTGCCAACAAACGAAAAATCTCTACCCAACGCCATGATGAACTTTTTGATATGCAGCATAATTTCACTTTCCAGCACGCGCTCGTCAGGCTCCTCACTGGGGTCTTCGATATTGACAAAACTTAATAGATATTCGCTTTTAAACGATAACAATGCTTTTTGGCAGAGGTCGGCATCCGATATGGTGGTTTTAAAATTGTTGGGAACGGTGCCTTGTTTTGCAAACAGATTTGCTTTCAAATGGTATTGCAAAGTTCTATAACTCCAAAATTCGGAGGCACACCTTTCAATATAAAAAAGACGTTCGTCCAAGGATTGTGCTTTTGCCAAAATTTCACAATGATGAGAAAAGCCAATGGATAAAAAATGTTTCCACTCTATACTTCCTAAATCGCCAGCCGGTGGCTGGCGATTTACCAACAATAAATCGCAACTAATTTCGTCCGTTGGTAACGGACGAATTGCATATTGCTGATTTTCAAATATTTCTAAATCGCCCGACAGTGTTGGGCGATTTACAATCTCCAAATCGCCCGACACTGTCGGGCGATTTGGAATAGCAGTACTCCAACTTTCGTAGAACTGCCTCATTCGCTTCATATTGCTATCTCCAAACCCTCTCAGCCCCGGCAATTCGTGCTGCAACTGTTGCGAAATGACCTCGATGGCATTCGTCCCCCAAAAGCCTTCGCGACTATTTTCGGAAATGTATTTGCCTATGCCGAAATAGAGCGACAACATTTCGCCGTTCACCATTACTGCCGCACGATAGCGGCTTTGCAAAATAGCGGTTTTGATGGCTCCGATTGCCTGATTGTAATTCAAAATTGACTGCTGTTCCATATTTTCAATCCCCTGTTAATTATTGATTTAACACATCAATCTGTTGCCGAATCGACTCCTCGTGGATGGCTTCAAACACCGTTTTCATGAAATTGGGGTCTACGCCCACTTCCAAAGCTTGCTGACTGCGCTTGTCGAGGATTTCGTCGTAGCGCCCGGTCTGCAACACCGACATATTGTGCTCCTTTTTGTATTGCCCTATTTCGCGGGAGATGCGCATCCGCTTGGCTAATGCCGTCAGGAGCGAGTCGTCGATTTCGTCGATTTGTTGGCGCAATTCGGTCAGACTTTCCGTTGTCTGCTTGGTGTCGCGCACCACTAATGTGTTGAGAATGAACGACAACACATCGGGAGTCACCTGCTGGGCTTTGTCGCTCCATGCCGAATCGGGGTCGCAATGCGACTCGATAATCAGCCCATCGTAGTTCAAATCCAATGCCTGTTGGCTCAGCGGCGCAATCAGTTCGCGCTTCCCACCAATGTGGCTGGGGTCGCCAATGATGGGCAGGTTGGGCAGGCGGCGTTTCAACTCAATGGGGATATGCCACTGCGGCAGGTTGCGATACAGCGACTTGTCATACGAACTGAAGCCGCGATGAATCGCACCGATTTTCGTAATCCCGGCGTTGTAGATGCGCTCAATGGCGCCAATCCACAACTCCAAATCGGGATTGACCGGATTTTTCACCAACACAGGACCCTTAAAGCCTGCTTCTTTCAAGGCATCCGCCAATTCCTGCATCGCAAACGGATTTGCCGATGTGCGCGCACCAATCCACAGCAAGTCAATACCGAAATTGACCGCTTCCACCACGTGGGCACGTGTAGCGACCTCCGTGGAGACATACATCCCCGTTTCGCGCTTCACTTTTTGCAGCCACGACAGTCCGGGCGTGCCCACGCCTTCGAAGCCCCCCGGCTTGGTGCGCGGCTTCCAAATACCCGCACGGTAAATTTGGATGTGCTTGGCAGCCAACTCCTTAGCGGTGTTCATCACTTGCTCCTCAGTCTCTGCGCTGCAGGGACCGGCAATAATCAGGGGTCGCTGGTCGCGCACTCCCGGTAGTAAAATTGATTCTAATTCCATAATATTTTTTTGTTGGCACGCAGATGACGCAGATTTTAAGGATTTACGCAGATAAAAAATCTGCGTAAATCTATCTAATCTGCGTCATCTGCGTGCTAAATTTTTAATCCTATTCAAAGCCTCATTCAACTTATCACAACAAAGCGAAATACGCACATATCGCCCCCCATTGCTGCCAAAAATGGAGCCGGGTGTGATGAAAACGTGCGCATTATATAATATCTCATCGGCGAGGGCTTCGCTGTTGGCGTATCGGTCGGGGATTTTGCCCCAGAGAAATAGCCCTGACTGCTTCGGGTCGAATGTGCAACCCAACACCGTCATCATCTCTTCGGCGATTTTGCGCCGCTCGCGATACACCTTATTCATCCCTTCGTACCATTCACGCGGGGCTTGCAGTGCTTTGGCGGCGGCGAGCATCATGGGTTTGAACTGCCCGCTGTCGATGTTGCTTTTCACTTTCAGCACCCATTGCACGAATTGCGGATTGGAAGCGAGCATCGCCATACGCCAGCCGGGCATGTTTTGCGATTTGCTTAGCGAGTTCATCTCAATGCAGATGTCTTTCGCACCGTCTATCTCCAAGATACTCAGCGGGTTGTCGTTCAGGATGAAACTGTATGGATTGTCGTGGCAAATGACGATGCCGTGCTTTTTGCCGAAATCGACCAACTTTCGGAACAGTTCTCTGCTCGCGGGTGCACCGGTCGGCATGTGCGGATAATTGACCCACATTAGCTTGACTTTCGATAAATCCAACCGCTCCAACGCCGCAAAATCGGGCTGCCAATTGTTTTCTTCCGTCAAATCGTAAGGGATGAGTTCGGCTTCCGCCAGGCGGCTCACCGAACTATATGTGGGATAGCCCGGATTGGGGATTAGCACCCCATCGCCCGGGTTGAGGAACGCCAACGAGATATGCAAAATGCCCTCTTTGGAGCCTATCAGCGGCTGAATTTCTGTGTTGGGATTCAACTCCACGCGATACCATTTCTTATACCAGTCGGCAAACGCCTGACGCAGTTCGGGAATCCCCACGTAGGGCTGGTAGCCGTGCATATCGGCACGGTGCGCCGCCTCACAAAGCGTGTCGATGGTCTCCGCCGATGGTGGCAAATCGGGGCTTCCTACGCCCAGACTAATCACGTCTAAGCCTCGTGCGTTCATCTCGGCGACCTCCTTCAGCTTCTTTGAAAAGTAGTATTCGCTGACTGACTGTAATCTATTTGCCGGTGCTATTGCTCTCATAATTTATAATTTCTTCGTTCGTCATAATTTCTATTCTTTGCAGGGGATTGCGGGTCAAGCCCGCAATGACACAATTCATAACTCATAACTCCGCTTCATATTCCCCCAAAATCTTCAAATCATTCGTCAGCGGGCGAATCGCCTCCAGCCCCTGACGGTATTTCTGCACCTCAGCAAACGTTACATCTACGTAAAAAAGGTATTCCCACTCGCGACCGATGACGGGTAGCGACTGTATTTTCGTCAGGTTCACATCGTAGAACGACAGGATTGTCAGCACTTTCGACAGGCTGCCCTCCGTGTGGGGCAGTGTGAAGACGATTGACGACTTGCTGATTTTGCTTTTGTCCAGCAGTTCTTCGGCTTGTGCGCGGTTGGCGAGCAGCAGGAAGCGGGTGAAATTGCGTTTGTTGGTTTCAATGCCCTCGTCCAGCACGTTCAGACCGTAGAGTTCGGCGGCGTAGCGGCTGCATATTGCGGCGTGACCCTTCAACTGCTTTTCGGCAATTTCCTGTGCACTCAACGCTGTGTCCTCGCTTTCCACCACCTTAATCCATGGGTGGGCGTTGAGGTAGTCGCCGCACTGCATCAGGGCGATGGGGTGCGAATTGACCTCCGTCAAGTCCTCCAACTTTTGCCCGTGAAGTGCTGCAAAACTGTGTGTGATGCGGATTTTTTGTTCGCCAAACACAACCAAATCGCTCTGGCGAATCAGTTCGTGATTTTGCAGCAGACTGCCCGCAATCGTGTTTTCGATTGCCATAATGCCGATGCCGTCCGGATTGTTTTTGACAAATTCGATGACGTCCTTGAAATAGATGCACGGGCAAATGTCTATTTCGCCTATGCCCTTGTCTGCAAAAAATTTGCGGGCTGCCACCTCGTGGTAAGCTCCTTTTACACCTTGTATCGCTACTGTTTTCATATTTTGAATAAAAAAATCCCGCCGCTCAGACAGGATTTCAGATTTATTTTTCATTTCATCATGCAAAATCCTGTTCTTACTTCCGGAAGTAAAAATAAAAATAAGAATATGCAAAATAGAATTTGTTCATCACTCGTTCAAAAAAGTGCCGCAAAGGTAATACTTTTTTTTCAAAACCAAACATTTTTTTTTTGGAAAAAATGCCATCGCGTGATTTAGGATTTAGAGATGCGTATCATGGTGACAGCTACCCCAATTTAGCTCAATTTGATGCTAAATTTCTTAACATCCTTGCCTCGCAGCACCATCACTTCCACGGCATCACCCGGACGAAAGCGGCTGAGTTGTGCTCGCAATTCGGAGAAATTTTTGATTTTTACTCCGTTGATGGCGGTGATTATGTCGCCTTTTTGGATGCCTGCTTTTTGTGCCGGACTTTTTGTTGCAAAGTCGCTGACTGTGACGCCGGACGTTGAAACGGCATCCGTGATGAGAATGCCCAACGCGGCTCGCTGCACCGCACCAAATTGCTTGATGTCTTCAACCACTTTTTGTACGATGCTGACCGGAATGGCAAACGAATAGCCCACATAACTGCCTGTTTCCGAATAAATCATGGTGTTGATACCTACCAATTCGCCTTTGGTGTTGACCAGCGCGCCGCCACTATTGCCCGGATTCACGGCGGCATCGGTCTGGATAAAGGCTTGAATTTTCTCGGCTTGCGCCCGCATCTGCGGCGACCGACCATAGCGGTCTTGTTCAAACAAATTGGCGCGACCTGTGGCACTCACAATGCCTGCGGTGACCGTAGAGGTGAGATTAAACGGATTGCCGACCGCCAACACCCATTGACCCACTCGCAAGTTATCTGAATTGCCAAACGGGATGAATGGGAGGTTTGTTCCCTCCACTTTCAGCAGGGCTACATCGGTCGCCTCATCGCTACCGACCAACTTGGCGGTGTAGGTGGAGTCGTTGTTGGTGATGATTTCGATTTCGTCTGCACCTTCAATCACATGATTGTTGGTCACAACGTAGCCGTCCGCCGAAATAATCACGCCCGAACCAAACCCGACACGCGGTTGTGCCTGATAGCGAGGCGATTGTCCGCCCTGATACCCGAAGAAAAACTCAAACGGGTCAAAATAGCGTTGCTGCATTTCGCGCCGGTTAGGTACGCTCACCGATTTGATATGCACCACCGCATTCACACTCTGTTCGGCGGCGAAAGTAAAATCCGTGTTCTCGGCTGCCGGTGCATAGTTCACTGCACGAAAACCGGGTTGCCCAAACGCCGCTTCAACTGACATTTTGTCAGTTTTTGTCAGGTAGACATACGTTCCAACGCCCACCGCTGCACTCAAAAAACTTGCTAATGCGAAGCTCAATACCATTTTCCAATTCGATTTCATACTTGTTAATTTTAAATTGTTCATACTAATTATGGTGCAAATAACGTGCCAAAATCATTTTTGGTATAAATATTTTGAAAATTTTTTGTACTTTTGCAGCATGATTGAGATTTTTTACAAAGGATTCATTATTGGTGTCCTGGTTTCGGCTCCGATGGGACCCGTAGGACTGCTGATTATCCAGCGAACTTTGAACAAAGACCGCTGGCATGGCTTCTTTTCGGGCATAGGTGCGGCTACGTCCGACCTTTTTTACGCCACGATTATGATGGGCGTGGGCATGGGCATCGACCGGTCGTTTATTGACACCTACCAGTGGCACATGAGAATTGCGGGCAGTGTTCTGCTTTTTATTTATGGCATTTACACCTTTCGCACCAATCCTGTCAAAAATATGCGACAAGGCGGTGTGAAAACGCGAACCTTTTCTCAGGATGCCCTGTCATCGTTTTTTCTAACAATTTCCAATCCGTTCATACTCGTGCTTTACATCGCTTTGTTTGCGTGGTTGCATTTTATTGTCTCCGGCGACGAGGTCTATTCCATGCTCATCGGACTGCTTTCTATCTTCCTTGGTGCGCTCACATGGTGGTTTTTAGTCACGTTTTACATTGGCAAACTGCGTAAATCCATCAACTCAAGCGGGCTGTGGCTCATGAACCGCATCTTTGGCGTAATTATCATGGTCATGGCACTGTCAGTGCTGCTGAGCGGGTTGTTTTAGTTTTTCCTGTTTTTTTTGAAAGATGCATTTTTTCAAAATAATTATTTGTAACTTTGCGGCGTTATTTCAGAAAATAAACGAGATAGTATGCTTGAATTGAAAAATATACACAACTCATTTGGCGATGTCCGCGTTCAACAGGTATTGTATCGGCAGTTGAGTTGTCGCGATTTCGGACAGTGCAGTTCCAAACTGGAGCGATGGAAAAAAAGACCAAACAGAGCATAAAATATCAAACAACAAATATGAAACACTTTATTTTTTTGTTTTTTACAGTTTTCAGTTTTTCCTTTACGCAAGGCCAAACGATAGTTGATGTGAACGCTGATTATTTTTGGCTTGATAAGTGGCAAAACATTAATCTCGTAAAAGTAAATAATAATTCGGTTATGACAATAGAAATTGATTATGACGATGATACTCGAACAATTGTGTTAGATACCATTGACATTGATGGCGATGAGATGTCAATCTCTGAATTTCAAAAAGAATATGTAAAGGTAAAAGAAACTTTTTTGCCTGTTAGTAAACTTTATAAAAACAAAACAGACAAATTTATATCACAACTATCAGACTATCAATTTAATGACATGGAGGATGGCTCTATCTCGAAAATCAATATTACAAAAAACAAAAATTTGCTTATTAGAGAAGATTATTCTGAAAGTTCTGATACAATTCCGTTTGCCTCTCAATATATATTTAGAACATTTGATACAATTCCGTTTGCAATCCTACGCATAAATAAAAAGCACCATATTATTGCTTTTGACAACAATAATCGTGATGTACATTTTATCATGCAAACGGCAAAAAATAATTTTGTCCGAATTGAAACCGACACCGACCAATACAACCTGCAAATTACAGAAAAAGATCCCAATGACAGCATTATTAAAGAATTGGTTTATTTTAATAATAACAAGATATTAAATAGATGGCAAGAAAAAGAAATAATTGTTCACCAAATTATAGAAGAAAATGGTAAATATGGAATGGTGAATTTGCTTGGCGAACAAGTTTTCCCTTGCATTTATGACACTATCATTCTTCCCAACAAAAATGAACTATTTCTTCCTTTGAAGAATGGGAAAGGTAATCTTTATAATCGTTATTTTCAGCAAATAACAACCAATGTAAGGCACGTTATTCCTATTTTAAATTACCTTTCTCCTTATATAGTTTTGCAAAACAATGAATTGTGTTATCTTAGTGATAATTTTGAAATTTGCGATACTTTAAAAAGAGTAAGTTACGTTGTTTGTGGGACAGTTTCAGAATATAATTTTAGAACAGAAAAAACAGAAGAAGGATTTAAAATTCACAAAGAAATTGGGGGAATGGCTCAAATAATTCCACAAGTTTTCCCATATTTTTTGAACGAAAAATTTGATAGTTTAGTTTTTTTGAATGGGCAAAATCATTATGATTATGACGAAAACAGTAATATTGAATTTAGAAATCCTAATTTTTTAGTTTTAGAAAAAAATAAAAAGTTTGGAATAATAGAAATTGAAATGCCATTGTTGGATTGTAGGAAGGATAGTTTACAAAAATACGAGAATTTGTATTCTTGGGATAATTTCAAAGAGGTAAAAATTGTTTTTGAACAACAAAATATCACACCAAAAATAATCGTTCCTGATTTGGATTCTGTTGTGTTTTCTCCAAGATACAATTATCCGGCAAAAATTTACAGGAACGAACTTTGCACATATTTTCCAATTTCAAAAGAGCCGAGATACACAGAAATATCTAATTTTAACGGATATTTTGCGCGTTTTCGTCTTCCGAATAGGAGATGGGGTTGGCTTTCGCGTGATGGAGAAGAATTTATTGATGAGTGAAATGATTTTGAAAATGAAGTATTTGTTTATTTGTTTTATTGTGTTGTTAGTCAGTAATAAAGCTATCGCGACAGAACAATCTATGGACGTGATGATTTATAATGACAGCGTGTCTTTTCTTTTTTCGGAAAATTTGATTGAAGGTCCAGTAAGAGGTTATCCTCTTGAAGAGTTTATATGGAAGCACTATTTTGCTGATTCAACAAAAAGAAAAGTGATTGATGAAATGACAAAAGTATATAGATGGTGTTTGAGAGGTTACATTGCCACTTGGGAAATCAGAAACGACAGTTTGTTTCTAATGGAAATATCGTATATGCCAACAGTAACAGCATATATTCAAGGCAAACCGGCAGATTCATTCCCGCTGAACAGATTGTTCCCCGATAGAGATGTTGCAAAAGGTGTTTTCGCAGATTGGTTTTCGGGCAGAATTTTTACAGTTATGTATCATAGCAGTTACCCGCCACTCAGCGATGATTATTGGGAAAACAAAAGGAAAACATTTTTTGTAATGGAAGGCAAACTTCTTGGAATAAGAAGATGGTAGAAAAAACGTCACACAACGAGGCGGTTTGGCGTGAGTGGACGGGGCAAGAAAAATGTAAAAAAACTTGTATATTAGTCGAGAAAAGTGTATCTTTGCGGAAATTTTAGTCGATAAAAATGTATAGATACAAGATTAAAGAACTGATAGATTGGAAATTAAGCGAATATAGAAAACCGCTTATTGTTTTGGGTGCAAGGCAAGTGGGAAAAACTTGGCTCATTGAAGAATTTGGCAGACAGGAATATAAGCAAACGGTGTATATCAATTTTGAAAAAATGAAAGCCGTTAGAAATCTTTTTGTCGAAGATTTTGACGTGCAAAGAATTTTGACTGCACTATCAGTTTTTGCTCACAAAGAAATCAATCCTGCCGATACCTTGATTGTTTTTGACGAAATTCAAGCAGCAGAAGGCGGACTTACTTCGTTGAAATATTTTTGCGAAGATGCCCCCGAATATCACATTGTCGCAGCAGGCTCGCTGCTTGGTATGAGTTTGCACCAAAACACTTCTTATCCTGTCGGAAAAGTTGATTTCTTGTATATGCACCCTCTTTCGTTTTCGGAATTTTTGACGGCTTTAGATGAAGAACGTCTTGCGAATTTACTTGAAAATCCCGATTGGAAAATTATCACTATTTTTAAAGACAAACTTTTAACTTATTTGCGGTATTATCTTTTTGTTGGTGGAATGCCCGAAGTGGTTCAGCATTTTATAGACAAACGTGATTTTCGGATTGTCCGCAATACGCAACGCCGCATTCTTACAGCGTACCAAAACGATTTTTCAAAACACGCTCCCAAAGAGATTGTTCAGCGTATAAATATGGTCTGGAAGTCGATTCCCTCTCAACTTGCAAGGGAAAACAAAAAATTTATTTACGGCGTTGTGAAAGAAGGCGGACGTGCAAAAGAATTTGAGTTAGCCATACAGTGGTTGCTCGATTGTGGGCTGTTGCACCAGATTTATCGAATTTCAAAACCTGCTATGCCCTTGTCTGCATATCAGGATTTGGCAGCATTCAAACTTTACCACAATGATGTCGGATTATTGTGTGCAATGGCAAAACTTCCACTGACAGCCATAGTGGATGGTAATGCTATTTTTGAAGAATTTAAGGGATCTCTCACAGAAAATTATGTTATGCAACAACTTTTGCTCAAAGAAGACAACGATATTTACTATTGGACAAATGACAACAGCACCAACGAGGTAGATTTTGTGATTCAGAATGATACGGAAATCATACCAATAGAAGTAAAATCGGGAGAAAACCTTAAATCTGTAAGTTTCCAGTTTTTCTGCGAAAAATACAAACCTACAAAGGCGATACGCACTTCGCTGGCGGATTACAAAGAAGAGGAATGGATGACGAACTTGCCGTTGTATGCGATAAATACGATAACAAACACCAGCACCTAACGAGCGGTTTGGCGCATTGTTCCCCGATAGAGATGTTGCAAACGGCGTTTTCGCAGATTGGTTTTCGGGCAGAATTAAAAATTACGAATTAAAAGATTTTAGAATTTTCCAATAGCCAAATTATTAAAAAAGCATGTGTATTAAAAGAAAATACCTTTGCACCCGAAAAAATCAATAAACAATGAAATATTTCGTAAAATCACTTTGAGCCGAAAAATAGTTGTATTTGGCTCAAAAAAGTCGTATCTTTGCACCGATAAATTTAATTAAACGGCTCAAATATGTATAATTGGCAATTTGAAAAAATAGAAGGCGAAATGCTGTCGAGAGATGATGTTCGCTCGTCATTTCTGAAAAAACTTGGGCTGACAACAACCATAAAAAACATTAAGGACAGGCGAGCCGAAAATGTTGCCCTGCTGATGTTGGATGTTCGCAACAATTTTCAAACAAAACTGTCCGATATATGAATATCAACCTCGTCATGCAGACGACAGCGCAGTGGGCATTGAAAGAAAACAATTATTGGATTGAATCCCGGCAACAAATAAATTTTTAGATACAATATGGGTATAATATAAATATATTTTGTATCTTTGCAGTCGGAATTACAGATAAAATATAGATACAATATGGATAAATATATTCAAAAATTAAACTTTGATTTTCTTACAAATCAGCGTGTAATGCAACTGATAGCCGCTATTGACGAGTATCGCGGCAAGTGGAATGTGGTTGAAAAACGCGAAAATCGGTACCTGAAAGAATTGCGAAAAATTGCCACAATCGAAAGTATCGGTTCTTCTACTCGTATCGAGGGTTCTACAATGACGGACGAAGAAGTAAAACAGTTGCTCAAAGACATAAAAATTACCAAATTCCAAACACGAGACGAACAGGAAGTAATTGGTTACTACGATGTTTTGGAACTAATTTTTGACAATTATTCAGAAATAAAACTTTCGGAAAGTTACATTAAGCAACTTCACCAACTTTTGCTCAAACACAGCAATAAAGACGAGCGACATCGTGGCGGTTACAAACATTTGTCTAACAAAGTGGTTGCTACTTACCCGACAGGCGAGCAAAAAGTGATTTTTTCCACCACAGAACCGGCATTTGTTGAGGGCGAAATGTTTGAACTAATCGGATGGACAAACCGTCAGTGGCAGGACAAAACAATACACCCGCTCATAGTGTTGTCTGTTTTCAAACGAAATATACTGCATAAATTCATAACCGAGTTGCAAAAGAAAAAGCGT
>BNTU01000030.1 GCA_025996835.1 Bacteroidia bacterium | reverse complement strand
TGTTCAACAGTTGGCGTGTGTGCAACAGATTGTCGTCAAAATCGCCTTCCGGCAAACTTGGCGGCACAGTATGACTGATTGTGTCATCCGAAAACATCTTGAAATGTTGAATCAGATTGCGATTGACTCCATTTTCACGCCGATTGTAAACGTGAAATACACTGTGGAGCCTTTCCGTGTGGAACAGAAGACGGACTACGAAAAGTTGATACTGGAGATTTCTACGGATGGTTCGATTCATCCGAAAGAAGCTCTGCAGGAAGCGGCGCATATCCTGATTCAACATTTCAAGATGTTTTCGGATGACACAATCAGTCATACTGTGCCGCCAAGTTTGCCGGAAGGCGATTTTGACGACAATCTGTTGCACACACGCCAACTGTTGAACACCGTGATGACCGAATTGGGACTGTCCGTTCGTGCCCTCAACTGTTTGAAATCGGCAGACGTGGAAACATTAGGCGGCTTGGTGAAATACCAGCGTGCCGATTTGTTGAAGTTCCGCAACTTTGGCAAGAAGTCGCTGACTGAGTTGGACGAACTACTCGAACGTCATCATTTGTCGTTCGGAATGGACATTGCGAAGTATAAATTAGATAAAGCAATAAAATGAGACACAATAAAAAAATCAATCATTTAGGTCGCACCTATTCGCACCGTGCGGCATTGTTGTCGAACATGGCAACCTCTCTGATACGCCATAAGCGCATTTTCACAACCGTAGCGAAAGCAAAGGAGTTGCGCAAATATGTGGAGCCGTTGATTACCAAATCGAAGGAAAATACCACGCACTCCCGCCGTTTGATATTCGCCGAATTGCACGACAAACACGCCGTAACAGAGTTGTTTCAGGAAGTAGCCCCCAAAGTGGGCGAACGCGCAGGCGGCTACACGCGCATCATCAAGACAGGCAACCGTTTGGGCGACAACGCCGAAACCTGCTTCATAGAGTTGGTAGATTTCAACGAACTGATGCTCAAAGACGGCAAGAAGGCTACAGCAAAAACACGCCGCTCGCGGCGTGGCGGCGGCGGCGGAGCCGCCGTAGGTGCTGCACCGGTTGCACCTGCTGCACCTGCTGCAAGGGCTATTCAGATGCCTGTTGCTGAGGCTGAAGTTGTTACAGAAGCAGAAGTTGTTGATGAAGCTCCGGCTGTTGAAGAGGCAGAAGTTGTTGATGAGGCTCCGGCTGTTGAAGAGGCAGAAGTTGTCGATGAGGTTCCGGCTGTTGAAGAGGCAGAAGTTGTCGATGAGGCTCCGGCTGTTGAAGAGGCAGTTGCTGAAGAAGTGGCGAAAGAAGAGGAATAACAGAAAATTGTTTTTTATATTTTGGAGGGCTTTCCGGAGAGGGAAGTCCTTGTTTTTTATTGGGGGATTGAAAAAAAACGGGTAAATATAACTGAAAATCCAAAATAAAGCATTACCTTTGTCCGCCGATTTTGACCGGCAGCAGTATTAATTTAAAACATAATCCGTATGGAAATACAACTTGTTCAAATTCAAAGTAAAATTTTGGAAATCCGCAGTCATCAAGTAATGATTGACCGCGATTTAGCTGCACTGTATGGTGTTGAAACAAAGCAACTTAACCAAGCTGTCAGACGTAACATCGAACGGTTTGCCGGCGATGATTTTATGTTTGAACTCTCAATTCAGGAATGGAAAATCTTGAGGTCACAATTTGTGACCTCAAGTTGGGGCGGTTCCAGATATCAGCCCTTCGCATTTACCGAATTAGGCGTTGCCATGCTCAGTAGCGTACTAAATTCTCCCAAGGCTATTGAGATGAACAGAAATATTATGCGTGCATTTGTGGGTATTCGGCAATTTTTATCAAATCCGCTCGTTGATAGAGTTACTATTATTGAGCATGATTTCAAAAAACTCATCACAAATCTCGAAGATGTTTTTACTGATTACAACGACATCAATGAGGACACGCGCACACAACTTGAATTGCTAAGCAAGTCTGTGGCAGAGTTGCAAGTACACAAAAAGATTTTTGATAAGCCACGAACTCCGATTGGATTTAGACCTAATCATGAGAGTTAAGGTTTTTTTTACCTACCTTTGCATCTTAAAAACTCATGATACAATATGAAACTTTGGCAAAAAAACATAGAAATAGACAAGGCTGTTGAGCAATTTACGGTTGGGAAAGACCGCGAAATGGATGTCTATTTGGCGAAATTCGATGTACTCGGCTCCATGGCACACATCACGATGCTCGAGAGCATTGGTTTGCTGACTGCCGATGAACTGCAAACGCTCCTGAAAGAGCTAAAAGTCATCTATCAACTGGCTGATTCAGGGCAGTTTGTGATTGAAGAAGGCGTGGAAGATGTGCACTCGCAAGTAGAACTGATGCTCACCCGAAAATTGGGCGACACGGGCAAAAAAATCCACAGCGGACGGTCGCGCAACGACCAGGTACTGTTGGACTTAAAGCTATTTACGCGCGATGCCATTCAAACCTTAGTCGCGGAAATTGCCGCGCTGATTGACGTGCTGATTGCACAGAGCAACCGCTATAAAGCCGTGCTGCTGCCCGGCTACACGCACCTGCAAATTGCGATGCCGTCGTCGTTTGGGCTGTGGTTTGGGGCGTATGCCGAGAGTTTGGTGGACGATTTGCAACTGTTGCAGGCGGCTTACAAGGTTACTAATCGCAACCCACTGGGGTCGGCGGCGGGCTACGGCTCATCCTTCCCGCTCAACCGCCAAATGACCACCGACTTGTTGGGCTTCGATTCGATGGACTACAATGTGGTGTATGCCCAGATGGGGCGCGGCAAAATGGAAAAAACGGTCGGCTTTGCGCTGGCAGGCATCGCGGCGACACTATCCAAATTGGCATTTGACGCCTGTATGTTCAACAGCCAAAACTTCGGCTTCATCAAACTTCCGGACGAATTTACGACCGGCTCAAGCATCATGCCGCACAAAAAAAATCCCGACGTGTTTGAACTCACGCGCGGCAAATGCAACCTCATTCAAAATCTGCCACAGCAACTCACCGCACTGACCAACAACCTGCCATCAGGCTATTTTCGTGATTATCAACTGACTAAGGAAGTCTTTTTGCCCGCTTTCGGCGAACTCTCCGCCTGCATCCGCATGACCACACTGATGATGCAATCCATCCAAGTGAACGAAAAAATCTTGGACGACCCCAAATATGCACTGCTGTTCAGTGTCGAAAAGGTGAACGAATTGGTGCTGCAAGGCACACCCTTCCGCGATGCCTACAGACAGGTCGGCTTAGCCATCGAAGCAGGCAATTTCACCCCCGACAAAGCCGTAGCGCACACCCACGAGGGCAGCATCGGCAATCTGTGCAATGCTCAAATCGCAGCGATGAAAGCGGATGTTGTTGCAGGATTTCATTTTGAAAAAGTCAATGAGGCAATTAAAAAACTATTAACATAAACAAATGATGACAAACAAATTAGCCCCCATCACCCCCACCGATTTTTTGCTCTACAAAGATGCAAATGGGCAGACAAAAATTGACGTCTACGTTTTTAACGAAACAGTATGGATGCAGCAGGATAAGATTGCGCAACTATTTGGCATTGACAGAACGGTGGTAACCAAGCATCTGAAAAATATTTTGGACACAGGTGAATTACAGGAGAATTCAGTATGTGCAATTTTTGCACATACTGCCAATGACGGGAAAACCTATCAGACAAAATTTTACAATCTGGATGCCATTCTCTCGGTTGGCTATCAGGGCAACCGCATCAAATATACAGAGACCAACTACCCCGTATGGGGTACAATTTTGATAACCCCGTACAAGCGGAGCGCAGTGCGGGGTAGATGCCCCCCTCCCCGACAACCCCGTAGGGGGTTGAACTCCTTGTGGACTTGTCATTTCAATGAAAATAGTTTTAGCACGACGTATAAATTCAACCCACTTCGGGGTTGCAGAGAAGAGGAGGAGCCTTATCCCCCGCACTGCGCTATCGCTTGTACGGGGTTATCAAAATTCTACCCCATACGGGGTAGTTGTCACCGTAAATTTGGTGCGGTTGACCTGGTCAGCTATCGCGTGAATAGCCTGCAAATCTTCGACAAATTCATTGCATATACAACAAAAAAACAATAGTTATGAGGATGAGCAAATCGTGTATTAAGCCCGCAATGGCAATGCTTATTTCATTATGTTTGGCTTGCAACGACAGCGACCGCTCCCCCATCCCAAGCACGCGGGTTAATTTTGCTATTGATTTGAATTTTCAGGATGCTGATTTAAATTCTCCCTTGGCCACTAAATCGTTTATAGCCCCGCGTATTGGCAACGATGAGAGCGGCTTTGGTTTTGGTGGTGTTTTGGTCATCAATGGTATTAATCCTAATGGTGGGCTTCTTAACCTTTTTGCTTACGATTTGGCGTGTCCGGTGGAAGTCAGCCCCAAAGTTACGGTGGTGCCTGACGATATTGGTAAGGCAACTTGTTCCAAGTGTGGGGCTGTTTTTAATATTGCAACCGGCACAGGGATGCCTGAAAAGGGGTCGAAGCATCCGCTCCGGTCTTACTCTGTTCAGTTGGAGCGCGATAAAAGATACATTGTTCGGAATTAAAATTGTACCTTTGCACCCTTGTTACAGAAAAAATATGAGTACTATCAATCACGATTTGACACACATCAGGGGTTTTGTTTTTGATGTGGATGGCGTGCTTTCGGCGGAGAGCATCCCGTTGTTTCCGACCGGCGAGGCGATGCGGTTTACCAACACGAAAGACGGTTTTGCCATCACAACGGCTTCTCGGCAGGGTTTTATTTTGGCAATTATCACCGGTGGCGACACTGAGGCGGTGCGCATTCGCTACGAACATCTGGGCTGTCAGTATGTTTATCTCAAATCCAAGCAAAAAATCAACGACTTGCACGACCTGATGCAGAAAACGGGTCTGAAACCCGAAGAAATGTGCTATGCCGGCGATGACATTCCTGATATTGAATGTATGCAGGCGGTGGGCTTGTCCGTTGCTCCTGCCGATGCGGTGCCGGAAGTCAAAGCCATTGCCAACTACATTTCCCACAAAAAAGGCGGCGATGGCGTGGCGCGCGATGTCATCGAACAGGTGCTCAAAGTGCAAAATAAATGGGCTATGACGGCTCATGCAACCGGATAGAATAAGCCCTGAAAGCCGGTTTTTACCGCTTAAACATATCTATCGGTCTGTCGAAATCGCGGCGGAAGAGGATGCCTACGCCTTGTGTCCATTCGGGTGTGAGGCTGAAATAGTTGCGGTAGTTGTAGTGGTTGAAGGCTTTGAGGCGAGTGTTGCCGCTTTTTGTCAGTTTATATTCCACGTCAATATCGCCCACGAGCGGCATACTCTGTTCGGTATTGTTTGTGTAAGCCGTATTTGCATAGCCAAATTGACCGTTAATGAGCAGTCTGTTGTTGAGCATGGCTTTGGACACCATCACCTCCACCTCCGTATTTGCCACTTCTCCCTCTATATAGCGATGAACTTTTGCGTCCACCTGTAGCGTATTGCCCAACAACGGGTTAATGATACTGGAAAATTGGTTGGATAACCCGTCCGCAACCAGAGAAAAGTCATTATTCAGGCGTGCATCTTCACGCACATATTCCGGCGAGGTATAAAAACGTCCGACAGTCAGCAGATAAACAATTTGGCGGTTGAGCATATCCTCCGTGCGGATGTAACTTTTGACTTGGCGTTCCAATTCGGAGGTGGCATTGGGCAATTGCAAGTCAAATTTCACCGTAGGGCGTTCCAACTGACCGGTGAGCAGCAGGATGCAACTGACAGGGATATTGTCGCGCACGCTCAATTTCACATCCGAATTGTTGGAAACAAGCAACCCCTGGTCTAAATCGCCGATATTGGCAGTAACGGTGTAGGCTGCTTTCACATTCAAATCAGCCGTTTGCGGGTCGCCACGGAAGGTTACGCTACTGCCTTCCTCGAATTTGAAGTCCCGACTAAACGATTGCAGCACACTGAAATTGTAGTTGCCCTGCTCTACTTGGTAACTTCCAAATATCTTCAGCGGTGCTTGTGTGCCGTATTGAATCTGCAAATTGCCCGTTCCGGAGCCGGAAATTTTGTCTCTGCCGGTAACGTCCATAATCACGTCAAACACGGAACTGGTTGCGATACTGGTTGTCAGATTAAACCGGATATCGGTTCCTATCTTACTGCTAAATAACTGATTAGCCTGACGAGTATCAACCGTTTTTTCCGGTTCTGCTGCCACAAAATTGATGAAATTGTATTCCGCCACTGTGCTTTTTTGCATAAAATTGAAAGTCAGATGCGTTTTTTCAACCGGATTGACGGCGGCATCTATGCGCACAAGGTCTTCTGTGCCCTGAATGGTGACGCTACCGTTTCCGAGAATGCTTCCGTAAAAGGTGGGGTTGGTCTTGGGAGTGGCATCAAAAACCAAAAACTTGTCGCACGCTATATTGGCTGAAAACTGGAAATCTTCAAACGCATTGTGGTGCACATGACCGTTAAAGAGTGCTGATTGACCGTATTTGTCGTGCAACACCACATTTTGCAGGGCAATTTCATCGGGTTTGCAGCGCACCCAATCGCTGAACGAGTAGGTGGTGTTGAGAAACGGGATGTCGAAACTGCCGTTTTGCATCCAGGCGGTTCCCTCAATGGTGGGGTCGTTGAGGTTGCCAATCAGGTTGATTTTTCCCGTCAATTCGCCCGCAAAATTGGGCGTTACTTTGTCTAAATAATGCCGTAAAAACGCGGCGTTCGTATGGTGTGCATCAAATTCGATGGCAATTTCTTCCTTGACGGGGTAAATAAATCCGTCCACATTGACAAACGAGGTGTCGTTTTTAATCACATTGCCTTTCATCTCCACACCTTGTGCCTCATCGTCCCAACGACCACGCAGAGCCACTTCGCCAAACACGATATTGTTGAACGAAAAATTGCTAACTTCCAGATAGGTAGAGAGTTCGCGTGTCTTGTAAAGGTCTTTCCCCGTGATGTAGCCGGTGGCAATTCCGCCAAAAGTGAGCGTTTTTTTGTCCAGCGTTTTAAAAATGTAATCCAAATTCACTTTATTGAGCAAAACGGTGAGGTCATCGTCCGGTTCGTCCGACACATCTCCCTCTATTTCAATTGTTTGCAAGTGATGTTTTGCCTTGAATCGGTGAACGCTCAATCGTCCGTTTTGGTAGGCGACAGTTGCCGGAGCGAGTGTCCACAGCGAGTCGTTGAAGACAACCTCAGACGGTTGAAAGGTGGATGAGAAGCCTATTTGCTTGGTCTTTTCCCTGTAAGTCAGTTTGGTGGTGAAGTCCAGCCCGCCCCTGTATTTGGATGAGTTCTGATTGCTCCAGTGGATGTCGGAAAAAATCAAATCGTTCAGTGCCCGAACATCAATTTCCAAATTCAAATTTTGCTTTTGCCACTCCACATTTCCATTGATTGCCAATGAGATGTAATCTGAATTGTTGTCCAATTGAACACTTCCGTTATGGAGCGTTAAGCCGGTAACAGCGATTTTGGGAACATCGGCAGTCAGTTGAATTTTATTCTGCACACTGTTGTAAGTACCCTCAATGTGTGATTTTTCATAAACGGTGACGGGCAAATTCAAACTTTCCGACACCTTTTCTGTGTTGAAAAACGTGAAATCCAACTTAAAATCAACCGCAGGCAACTGATTTCCGTCCACCAACTGCAATGACGGCAAATAGGCAGAAATAGTCTGTTTGGCAGCCCCAAGCAATGTCGGAAGCGTATAATGCCCAACCAGATTTCCCTCCGCCAAATCGGAATTGAATGTCAGAGTCAGCTCGTTTTTTTCTTGTTGCAAATTCGCCGCGAGTTGCCGCAGCGCAAAATCGCCTCGGTCGGATGCAAAATCCAAGCGATTAAACGCCACATCACCTGTCAAATTTTCCAAATCATTGCCTTGCAGGTGCGCATTTGCCAAAAAAGAAAGTTGCGCCTGCTTGTAACCCTGCACCAAATTGAGTTTGTCTAACTGCAAATTAGCCAGTGCCGTGAAATTGAATTGCGAATTTTCCCCTGCGAACAAAAATGAGCCATCAAGAGCCACTTTTCCCTCCGGCATATTGGCTTTTGCCGAGCCGTTGAAACTATTGGGTGTGAAATTGCCCAGGAAATGGATATTGTGGTAGTTATACGACTTATAGTCAACCTGTTGAACGGTGGCATCAATTGTTCCTGCAAAATCTTCTGCGCTTGCAAAATGACAGTTGCCCTGCATCTCAAATTGTGCCGTGCCAAAATCATCGCTGCCCGTCAGCCGCCGGATATTGAGTTGCGAACTGCTGATTTTACCTTCCACAACCCCTTTATCTGCGTTCCCATCGACTTGAAAAACCACATCTGCCTGCAAATCACCCACTTCTGTGGTGAGGTTAAATTGCGAGGTCATTTTTTTCAAATAGCCGCTCGCTTTCCCTTCCAAATTAACCGTGCCCAAGTGTAGAAGCACCTCCGGCATTGGTTTTGGCTCTGCACTGAAATTGTTAAGTGTGCGACTGATGCCTGCGGTGGTGAAACGTGCCTGCCGGATGTTGCCGTTGATATATATTTTGGCAGGGTCGGGGTCGCCTAAATTGTTGACAGAGAGGCTGGTACTAATGTTCACATCATCCCCTTCGCGAACAGTCAAGTCGTTGAGATTGAGGTTGTTGAGCGTACCGGAAACATCGGCAGAGAGTTCTAATTGGTCGTTGAAATGGGCGAAAACGGGCACAAAACGGGCAATATCGGACAACCGAACGGGCGACGAAGCCAATTGCGCTTCAAATTGCACCGGTTCAGCAGTTTGCGAGTTGTATTGAGCCACAATATTTTGCAAATAAAGTTCGGAATGTGGCAATTTGACATTCAGTTTGTTGATTGCAATACTGCCATTGTCATAAAGAAAATCAAATGCCAACTTTTTGAGTTGAAATCCGGCTTGTTCGTTGAAACTGAGCAGTTTAACCGTTGCCTCAACCGTCTTATTGCTCACCTTTTGCAGATTGATTTTTGTCGCCAGGTCGGTCAATTGGATATCTTGATATGCCATCCGCCCTTTTTCAAGCACTATGTCCTTGATAATCACATCTATATGCAATGTTTGAGCCACCCGTTTTTCGGAACTGAAGGCATCTATGATGTACTGAATATTGAGATTCCCATCGTCCGTTTGAGCCAAATGCACCTCAAAATCAGACATATACATAGACGAAAAATGAAATTTCCCTTGCAAAAGAGGCAAGAAATCAAAACCGGTCGAAAAATTCTTGGCATATAATAAGGTGTCGCCGCGTTGGTCTTCCAAATAAATATCTTCGAGCACCAAAAAGTTGAATGGGGTGAAATTGGTGTAGCCTATCGACACTTTGCTTCCTATTTTGTACTCCAAAAAGGCTGTGATACTGTGGGTTATCCGCTGTTGAATGTAAGGAATGTGAAGCAACACAATGGGGATTGTGAACAGTAAAACAACCCCAATCAGGACTATTCCGGTGATGCGACGGGCTTTTTTCATCTCAACTTTCCTCCATAGCGTTCATCATTCGGTGTCAAATTCTACTCCCTCCTCCGGTTCTCCTTCTTCTCCTTCTTCTCCTTCCTCTTCTATTTCTTCTGTTTGCAGTAGCAAAGCCTCCATTGTGAACCCTTCCGGAGCATATTTCAGGATTAAGTTTGATTCATCCACAAACGAACATGCAATTGTGATTAGGTTTGCTGTCGGCAGTTGTGATAAAAATTGACGGTAGTTTTTTAGCGAGATATGATGAAATCCCTCCTCATCCGTATCCAACCGATACGAATAACTTTGCAAATTTTTATCAAACATCACCGTGATGCCACCCAACAGTTCTTTTGTGGCAAACTGTTCGTTGTTGGTGACCAATTCGACATTAGTGCTTGCTAACGAAAGCGTGTCGGCATACTCGGAGGCGTAGATATACGTCAACTCTATAGCCAAAGCCACTTCGATGTCTGCCGGAAAGTTATTTGTGAATTTGGCTTTTGTCTTAGTTGTGCCGTCGTCCTCGTTTTCCTCTATGCTATACACCCAACTCAGGCTGTCTGCCGCTATGGCTTCAAGCTGCGCTGCCACGGCACTGCCACTGCCACTCTCTTCTTTTTGTGCAAAACTGCCCATTGAAAGCAGTAAACTTGCCATTGTAAATAAAAATTTGTTGTTCATACGATTATATTTTTGTAATGTTTTAAAATTTTGTTGCAAATATACGAATTATTTTTTACATTGCAATAAAAGTTCCACTTGGGGAATTAATGCTTGCCGGTCGTCATTGACTATAATGTAGTCTGCCAATTGCGCACGGGCTTCATCTGTCATCTGGTTGTTAATTCGTTCTGTGATAGATTGTTCCGATAAATTGTCGCGCCGTTTCACACGTTCAATTTTTGTCTGCAAGGGGGCTGAAACGGTTACTGTCACGTCCGTTAATTGAGCCAATCCGGACTCAAATAAAATGGCCGATTCCAATGCTACAGCCCGATTTGTAGCCTCATGTTGTTTTTTCCACGCCCAAAAATCACGTGTAACCTCCGGATGAATCACAGAATTGACAAACTCCAAAGCCGTTTTGTCGTTGAAAATCAGGGCTGCCAACCGTGTTTTGTCCAATTGCCCGTCACGATACAGACCGGTTCCAAACCGTGCTGTTAATTTTTCTCGAATGGCAGGCAAAATTGCAGTCAGCCGTTTGGCTTCTCTGTCGGAATCGTAAACCGGTATTCCGTTAATATCAAGCAATTTAGAAACAATTGATTTGCCGCTTCCAATACCTCCTGTGATGCCAATTGTTGTCATCAACGGGGTGGTAATTGGTTATTGGTCATTGGAGATTTATCGCCGCCGAGGGTATCCTGTTGGCGCACCTCCTGCATCAGCCAAAAGCCGAACGCTAACCCGACAAAAAAAAGGAACGTTACCAGATTTCGCCAACGCTCGCTGTTGAAAAAGATTTTAGCTTTTCGCTCAATTCCGGCGATTTCGCCAATAAGTTCTCCCTTATTTACTTGCTTGAGTTCCATTTGCGGCAAATACAGACGTTTTGTCGATTGTAATCTTCACATTGTCGGCGATTTCAATCACGTAAGCATCGTCCTTGATGTCTTTCAACTTCGCGTGAACGCCACCTGCCGTAAGCACTTTGTCGCCCACAGCAAGTGCTGCACGTTGTTTTTCGATTTCCTTGCGCTGTTTTTGCTGCGGACGAATCATAAAAAAATACATGATTCCAAACAAAAGCACAATCATAATAATCCCGCTGTACTCACCGCCACCCTGTGCAGCAGCTGCTGCAGGCGCTTCCACATCTAAAAGAATAGTTGCTAAATTCATAACTTAAAAAATTTAAGTGATCCGCTTGGGATTCGAACCCAAGACCCCATCCTTAAAAGGGATGTGCTCTACCGGCTGAGCTAGCGGATCGTGTCGGTGTTTTTTGAAAGCGGGTGCAAAGGTACAACTAATTTTTGAAATAACAAGCGTTTTTTTGTCTGAACTGTGATTTTCGTATGATTTCAGTGATTTGTATGATTCAAAACAATCATAAAAAATCACTGAAATCATACGAAAATCACAGTTCAGACAAAAAAATGCCCTTACTGATGTGCTTCTTGCAACAATTTCCTATACTCCCCGTTTTTCAGCACCTCCACAGCCCTTTTTACGGTGGGGTCGGTGCGTAGTTCGTGGCTGAGTGCTCCTTTTTGATAGTAATATTGGAGCATTATTTCTTGGGCGAGCACTTCGGAAATTTGCTTTTTGTGGAGTTGCAAATCGCGTTCCAAATCGGGTTTGAGTTTGTTTTCGAGGTTTTGAAACTCGGCGGATGCTCCTTCATAATAGCCTTCAAATTCCATTATTTTCTTCAAATTGGCTAATGTTTTTTCGCTTTGGCGGTCGTAAGTGAAGTTTTTGGACTTCACATAGTCGGCAAATTCGGCGTATGTGGCATCTGACACTACAAATTTGTCGGGTTTGGCAATGTTCGGGTGTTTTGCTCGCCAATTCGCCACAAAATCGAAAAATAAATCGCCGGCTTGCAAGTAGAAAAGCATGGTTGGCTGTTTTTCGTTGTCATTGAGCACAATATCCGGCAAAATGCCGCCGCCATCGCGCACAGGGCGCTTGTTGCGGGTGTAATACACCGTTGTCAAACTGTCCGGAATGGCAGAAACGTGCCCGTTTTCGTCCCGTTGCGCATAGTTAATCGCCTGAATGGAGCGACCGCTTGGGATGTAATATTTGGCAATCGTCACTTTCAATTGCCCCTCAAAAGGCATTGGGTAGGTGCCTTGCACCAATCCCTTGCCGTAGGTTCGCGAACCAATAACCACTCCTCTGTCCAAATCCTGAATCGCACCTGCCACAATTTCCGAAGCAGAAGCCGAATTGCCGTTCACAAGCACCACTACCGGCATATCCGGCGCAACAGGTTGTGCTGTAGCGCGATATACTTGATCCATCTGCGGATTTTTTCCACGCATCGAAAGCAATGTTTCGCCTTTTGGCAGGAAATTGTTGAGAATTTCCAAACATTCTTCCACCGAGCCGCCACCATTGTCGCGCACATCAATAATCAATGAGTTAATTTTGTGTTTTTTTTGCAAGTCTGTCAACGCTTTTTTGAATGATTGCGCCGCACTGCCGGATGAAAATGCCGACAGATAAATGTAGCCAATATCCTTGTCGACAGTGCCATAATAGGTTACAGGGTCGATGTGGATGAGCGAGCGTTGGAGGGTAGCCTCGCGCGGCGTGTTCTCGCCACGCCGCCGGTAGGTGATGTTGAGCGGCGTATTAGGTATCCCTTTGAGCAGCGCACTGGCTTCTGCAGTGGTTTTGCCTGCCATACTAATCGAGTCGATAGTCAAAATCTCATCGCCCGGAATCAGTCCTGCACGTGCAGCAGGCATATCTTCGTAAGGCTGGTTGATGATAATTTTGCCCTCGCGCATGGAGATAATTGAGCCGATGCCGCCATATTCGCCCGTGAGCATAAACTTGAAATCCGACATCTTCTCCTCCGGCACATACTCGGTGTAAGGGTCTAAATTGCCCAACATATAGCCGATATCGCCCTCAATCGTCTTTTTCACGTCGATAGAGTCCACATAATACAGGCTCAGGTGCTTAAAGATATTGTTAAACACATCCATGTTTTTAAGTATCTCAACACGCTGACTTTCAGATAGTTGAGCCGACATCACAGTCGAAAACCCAACCCAGCAACACACTAATACAACAACTTTTTTCATATTCTTTGTTCAAAATTCGGTGCAAAGGTAAGTAAATTATGAGTTATGAGTTATGAGTTAATAGTTAAATTTCAATAAAAATTTTGCAAAAAAATTTGCACATTCAAAAAAATGTTGTACCTTTGCGCCCGCGTTCAGCAAAATTCTTCCTTAGCTCAGTTGGTTAGAGCATCTGACTGTTAATCAGAGGGTCCTTGGTTCAAGTCCAAGAGGGAGAGCAACAGGGTAAGTCCTATACGGTCAGCTCCCTTCGAATCCCCCAGGGTTTGATCGCAGCAAGGGTAGTTGGTTGTAGCGATGCGATGTAGTTAGCTTACCCTCTTTTTTATTTTTTGAAGTTACGTTTTATTATGCAAAAGATATTTCTTATTGGTTATATGGGTGCCGGCAAAACGACTGTCGGCAAGAGTTTGGCACAAGCACTGAATTTGCAATTCATTGATTTAGACACTTTTATCGAAAATCGCTATCACAAACGAATCGGTGAAATCTTCGCCGAAAGAGGCGAAGACGGTTTTCGGGAACTCGAACGCAAAGCATTGCACGAAGTGGCTCAGTTTGAGGATGTTATCATCTCAACAGGCGGCGGCACACCCTGTTTTTTCGACAATATGCAAGTAATGAACGAGTTAGGGCGAACGATTTACCTGAAACTTCCCGTTGAACAACTCGCCGCACGATTAGTAAAATCCAACCACAAAGAAAAACGTCCGCTGCTGCAAGACAAAACGGACGAAGGAATCAAACAATTTGTGGCGGATAATCTGGCGGTGCGCGAACCGTTCTACAACCAATCATCGCTCATCTTTGAAGCAGGCCATTTGGAAATCGCCGACAAATTGGAACTGTTAGTGAAAGAAATCAACAAATAAACGACTGAATATCAGGACAGTGCAATCGCATCAATCCGCGTCTGATGCCTCCCGCCCTCAAAGGGGGTGTTGAGAAAAATGTCCACCATCTTTTCGGTTTTTTCGGTGGAGAGAAAACGTCCGGGCAATGCCAAAACATTCGCATCGTTGTGTAAACGCGCCAAACGGACAATTTCTTCATCCCAGCAAAGGGCAGAACGCACGGCAGCATGGTGATTGAGCGTCATATTGATGCCGTTGCCGGAGCCGCACACCGCAATGCCGCGCGACACCTCGCCACTTTCGATGCCACGAGCCAATCGATGCCCAAAGTCGGCATAATTCACACTCTCAGCACCGTATGTGCCATAATCAACATACGAAACACCGCGCGTATCAAGCAAAGCACGCACAAATTCCTTCAATTCAAAGCCCGCATGGTCGGAAGCAAGTCCTGTCATTTAGTTATGAGTTATGAGTTATGAGTTATGAGTTATGAGTTATGAGTTATGAGTTATGAGTTGTTCAACCCCGTAGGGGGTCAAAAATAACTCATAACTCATAACTCATAACTCATAACTCATAACTCATAACTTGTTTATAAACGTTTTCTGCTGTGAAGCCGAGTTTTTCGTCCAGCACTTTGTAGGGTGCTGAGTAGCCGAAACTTTCCATGCCCCAGATTTTGCCGTTGGTGCCTACTAATCCTAAGAGGTTGACAGGCAGACCGGCGGTAAGCCCGAAAATTTTCGTGTTGGGTGTGATGACGGCATCCTGATAGGCTTGCGGTTGGCTTCTGAACAAGCCTTCCGACGGCACGGACACTATCCGCACTTTGATGCCGTCTTTTCTTAACAATGCCGCGCCTTCCACCAATGTGGATACTTCGGAGCCGGATGCCAGCAAAATCACGTCCGCGTTGCCATCGTCTTCCACCACATAGCCGCCTTTGGCGGTCTGTTGGGCTTCTGCGATGCGGTTGGTTTTTGCGGGTAAGTCGGTGATGTTTTGACGCGAAAAAATCAAGCCGCTGGGCGAATCGGTGTTTTCCATCGCCAACTGCCATGCTGCTGTGGCTTCATACACGTCTGCCGGGCGCAACACGAGCATTGAGTTTTTGCCTTTGTGGTTTTTCAACTTTTCCATCAGGCGAATTTGCGCTTCCTGCTCTACCGGTTCGTGCGTGGGACCGTCCTCGCCTACGCGAAACGCATCGTGCGTCCAGATAAATTTCACGGGCAATTCCATCAATGCCGCCATGCGAATCGCGGGTTTCATGTAGTCGGAAAACACGAAGAAAGTGCCACATGCCGGAATTACGCCGCCGTAGAGCGACATCCCGATGCACAAGCACGCCATCGTCAGTTCTGAAACACCCGATTGGAGAAAGTTGCCTGAGAAATCGTCTTTTGTAATCGCTTTTGTATGTTTAAGAAAACCGTCCGTCTTGTCGGAATTAGACAAATCGGCGGACGTAACAATCATATTCTCAACGTGTTGGCTCAAATAGGCGAGCACCGTAGCCGAAGCGGTGCGGGTGGACTGGTTGGGCTTTTGTTCGATAGCCGCCCAATTGATTTTCGGCGATTTTTCGGTGAACCAACCGTTTATTTTCGTTGCCAATTCGGGGTTGGCTTCCGCCCAATTTTTTTCTGCCTGACGTTTGGCAGCTACGATGAGCTGCAATTCGGTTTTCCGCTTGGCATACAATTCGGCTACATCGGGGAAAATTTGGAACGGGTCGTCGGGATTGCCCCCCAAACCTTTGACAGTCTGCGCAAAATCGGCTCCACTGTCGCCCAACGGCTGCCCGTGAGTGGAGCATTTGCCTTCAAACGAACTGCCATCAGTGGTTACAGCACCCTTGCCCATCACGGTTTTGCCGATGATGAGTGTCGGGCGTTGGGTTTCTTTTTGAGCATCCGACAAGGCTTGACGGATTTGCGCGGCATCGTTGCCGTTGATGGTAACCACTTTCCAGCCCCATGCCTCATATTTCTGTGCGGTGTTTTCGCTCGTCACGTCTGCCACGGAGGTGGAGAGTTGGATGTCGTTGGCATCGTAAAACATGATGAGGTTGTTCAGCCCCAGATGCCCCGCCATGCGACCTGCGCCTTGCGAAATTTCTTCCTGAATGCCACCGTCAGAGATGTAGGCGTAGATTTTTTGACCGGTGGAGCGATTGGCTTTTGCCTGCATAAACTTGTCGGCGATGGCAGCCCCCACAGCGTAGGTGTGCCCTTGCCCCAGCGGACCGGAGGTGTTTTCAACGCCGCGTAGCACATCCACTTCGGGATGTCCGGGCGTGATGCTGCCCCATTGGCGGAACTGCTTCAAATCGTCCATCGTGTATTTGCCCGCCAAAGCCAACACGGAGTAAAGCATCGGCGACATGTGACCAGGGTCTAAGAAAAAGCGGTCACGCCCTGTCCAATCGGGTTGTGCAGGGTCGTAAACTAAAAATTCGCTGTACAAAATATGGACGAAATCGGCACCGCCCATAGCACCACCAGGATGTCCGGACTTGGCTTTTTCCACCATAGCTGCCGCCAAAATGCGGATGTTATCCGCCGCACGAGTAATGTTGTTCATCTTGTTGTTTGTTTTTTGTAAGACGGTGCAAAGGTATGATTTTTTTTTGAAAAATAGGTAAACCCTTTTGTGATATTTCTTGCGCAATCAGGGTGGTAGAAGGGTTGTTGTTTGTGGAGGACAGTCACCGACAAACCCTCTACTGTATCGAAACATCATAAAAACTAATGTTCCGCCATAAATAATTTGCCGCATATTGGCGGCTATGGCATTTGGCATCCCGACAAAGCGCAAGGCTTCGGGCAACAACACAAGAAAAGCTGCCGCAAAAATGTTTCTTTTAGCCACAGAGGGCGCAATGCCAAATATTCCACTCTGCCAATGGGAAAAGAAATATGAACATCAATTAGCGTTTCAAGCAATGGACTGCCGCAATTACATGCAATTCGGGCATATCTTCGTAAAAAAAAGCGTAACAAAGCAATTGCTTTTTGTAATATTTCCAAAGATAAATTCATTGTATTTTGTAACATTTCCAAAGATAAAATCTGATTTTATTGTAACAAATCCAAATATACTGTAGAATTATAACTCTAGTTGGACAGTAAAAATGACGCATTATTTCATCTTTTTTAATCGTTTCCAGCTAACGGTCAACGGCTTAGGCGTAGGTGGCGATTCACTACTATTTGGACGAGCGAGAAACTTGCAAATTTGCACAAATGTTTCTGTGATATTACACCGCCACTTATGCCAAACCGCTTGTTGGCTACTAGGCGTTTTATTTGCTTTTTTCTTTTCTTACAATATTTACTATTTTTTTTATTGTCTGTTCCATATTTTTACTCTGAAAAATGTTGCGCCCAACTGCCACTCCGCTCGCACCACAAATCATTGCTTGTGATATTTTGTCAAGTACGTCATTGGCAAATTCTCCACCTGAAACAATAATGGGGATAGGGCAACCTAAAATTACTTTGTTAAAATTATCAACATACGGAACTTTAATTAAGTCTGCCCCAAGTTCCGCACATATTCTTGAAATATGGCTGACTGTTTCTGTATCACAGTTTTCGTGATATGCCATTATGAGTAGCGGCATACCATATTTATAACATTTTTCTGAAACAAGAGCCACATCTCGCAACATTGCGCTTTCATTCGGTGTCCCAAAATTTATCTGAACAGAAACTGCACAACAAGCAAACGAAACCGCCTCATTTACATCTCCAACAAGCACTTTTGTTGATTTATCTCCCAATTTTGTGCTCGCAGAAAGGTGCATTATTATAGGCAAGTCAGATTTTACAATAGTGTCGTGGCAAGAAGTTATAATTCCTTTATGAAGAACTATTCCGTCAATTTGTAGTTTTGACAAAGTATTTATGGTTTGTGCTATATCTGTAATTCCATCTATGGGTCCCAAAGTAATACCGTGGTCCATCGGAACAATAATCGTATGAGTATCATCATAATGAAATAATCTTTTAAGACGCATTGACTTTCCTATATTCATAACTATGTGGATTTTAAATAAAACAAACTACCTCATCAAAAGAACGCCTAATTTTAGAATGTTCAGGGTCGTTTTGGCGATAGCCAAAAGCACCCATTACAACGATATGTTCCTTTTTAGAATCTATGATACCATTTTCATGTAAAACACTTTCAACTAACGAAGGAAAAAATCCTTCAATCGGACAAGAATCAATTCCCATTATTGAGGCTGCTAACATCATATTGCCGAGTACAATATATGCTTGCTTACCTGCCCAATCAATACGTTTGCGAAAATCTGTTAAATCTGTTTTTTCTTTCTGAAATGCAGCAAATTTTGAAATAAACTCGGAATAAGCATCTGCATTCATCTTCTTTATGTCAAAACAAATATGTTTAAAATAATCCGAAGTTGGCTCTAAATCTGTTGTTACTGTAAATACCACAAAATGACTTGCTGTTTCTAATTGGCGTTGTGCACCAGTGGCACATTCAGCAATTTTCGACCGTATTTTTTCGTCTTGAACTACAATAATTTTCCAAGGTTCTAAACCGAAAGAACTTGGCGAATATCGAGCAATATCTAACAATGTTGCAAAATCTGTTTTAGAGATTTTACGCCCTGTGTCGAATGTTTTTACGGCAATACGCCAAATTGCCGAATCTAAAATTTTTGAACTTTCCATATATCTGTTTTTTTAATTAATTTGTTTCTTCCCAAGCATTATCGAATCGTTTAATGAACTTTTCTATTATTTCCTTATTTCGTGTCCAAAGACAAAGGGCATTATCGTGTTTGTTATTGGGAAGTTTGTTGTCTAAAATAACAAGTAAATCGGTATCATCAAAAATTTGAAATGATACATAAAAAGGAAATTGAAGATTAGTTTTAACTTCAAATTTATGACACTTGCCAACAACAGCAGAATTACAGTTAGCAATATGCTGATTTAATGCCGCCGTAGGCGTTCTTGGCACAACTCGAAGATATGTAAAGGCATTTGCCATATCTGAACAATCATTTTTCAATTTACTTTCGAGTGCCAATAAGTAATCTTTGGCACTTCTCAATGAAGTGCTTGCAACCATATCTTGTCTTGCAGTACCGACAACCCGTACATATTTTGAACGAGTGACAAGTGTTGTAGCAAATTCAGAGATTGAATCTTGATAAATTCGTATGAACCCGTCTCCAAGTATTTTTGTTACTTCATAACGGTATTCTTCAACAGTTTCCGTTCTATACAAAATTATAGTCGTCAAAATCACTGCTGCAACACAGAAAAAAAGTGCCAAATAAACAGCAACTTCAACAGAAATATTGTCTAATCCTTTTTCAAATATTTTATTGAGCAAAAAACCTAAAACAATACCAAGGAGTGTTACTAAAAGTCCTGTTCCAAGAAATTTTATTAAACGATTTTTATCTTTCATTTCAATTATTTTTTATTGTTGCAAAATTCTTCTTTTATCTTCAACTATTTCAATTCTATTTCCATCTGGGTCGGTAATAAAGAAAAAGCGAATACCTGTTCTGCCTAATTGAATACCCTTATCATTATAAATGTGATTTTTCAATAAATTATACACGCTTTCAATATTATCAGTATGCAAAGAAAAATGTTCTATCCCGACAAATTCACTGTGTTCTATCTCTTTTGGAACTGTTTTAGTCGTAGGTGAACTCGAATAACAAAATAATTCAAGAATAAAATCGCCCTTGGAAAAGTGTTTGATTTTTACACTATCATCGCAATAATTATGACATTCACAAAAACCAAGAAATTGATAAAAATTTTGTGATTTGACCAAATCGGACACATTAATTGATATATGGTGAATTTTTGAATTTTGCATACACCAATTTCTATTTGTAATGAGTTTTACAGCAATTACTTCGATTTCAACACAACACTCTGCTTTTACCAATTTATTAATTTCTACCAAAGTGCTTGCGGGTTTAGAATTTGCAAAAAACTCATCACGGATAGCGGATACTTTTGAAGATTGTCCCATATCTGTTACAAATATTTGTGCTTTGACTACATCATCAAAAGTCATATCTGCATCTTTAAGAATTTCGCCGATGTGTTCAAAAATAAAACGTGTCTGTGCGGTAAAATCGTTTGGGGCGACAACATTACCGTTGTTGTCCTGTGCTACTTGTCCTGTTACAAATAACATATTCGCGTTACCCAGCGGCACAAGTATGCCATTAGAGTATGCTTTTGTAGGTTGCTTCATTGAAACAGGATTGATTTTTGAAATTTCATTCATAAAAATAATCTCCTATAATTTAAAATTTATGTGGATTTCTATTTTCTTATTTCATTTACGAAAGAACCGAAATCCTATTAAAACTCTCTCGCAAATGTTTATTTTACAGTCTTTTAACTTTCTTTCAACACAGCACAATCCCCCAAGTCTTGCAGCTAACTCATAGATAGTGGTCTTGCCTGAACCGTTGCCACCCTTGAGCGTATATACACAACCCCTTTCCAAACGGAGATTCACTCCATTCAAAACGCGGACATCGCCGAAAGATTTATGTATATTTTTCAATTCAAGCATACACTTATATTCATTTATTTTCTGAAATAACGGCGCAAAGGTACAACTATTTTTTCATTCTGCAAGCGTTTTTGCAAAAAAAGCCAAATCTTTTTTTAGGTGCTATTTATCAAGTAAGCCAAAGGCTTTCTTTTTGCCCCGCATGGGGCTAAATTATGCATAACCGTAGGAGAAGCAAAGCGCAACCTACGGAAAAGGTAGCCTCCCTCTCCTTAGTCCTGCAAGGTAGGGTGGCGTAAATCGGAATTGAGTCAAAAAAAACACCTACCACATATTGCATTTGTTTGGTCATATATTTTTGATGATGAATAATATATAAAATGGTAAATTGAGGCAAAAACATAAAACAAAGAAAATGATACTTGATTTACGCCACCCCACCTGCAAGGGCGAGATTATGATAATGCCGTCCCTATGCGGGACTATGGGAGGAGGCGGGAGTGTGCCTCCGTAGGTTGCGCTTCGCTTCACCTACGGTTATGCATAATCTCGCCTCTGCGAGGCTAAAAATAGCACCTAAAAAAAAGATTTAGCCGAAAAATCTTGTCGTTTCTGTAATGCTTACCATTCAATCTCATTTATTTTTTTGTTCAACTGCTTCATCTTTTCTATCAACTTCTCAAAAGGCAATGAATTTCCGTAAATCATTGTCCGTTGCATTGTTTCGTAATCCCCTTTCCAAAGGTCAATGATGTTTTCGGGTGGAATAATGTTAATCGTTTTTGGTGCAAGTGTGTTGTAATCAAAGTCTAAATTTGGTCTACACGATTTTGTGTATTTGTTAAAAGTTTTGTATTTTTGCAGAGTTCTTAATTCTAAAAGATACAACATTATGAAAACGAGTACTGAAAAGATGTATGTAAATGTGCCACAGCAGGATGTGAATTTACTGCGGAAAGTTGCAGAACAGTATGGCTGGGAAGTTACCGATAGAAACACACTGTGGGATAATCTTCGCCGCTCGCTGCCCGCCAAAGAACCCGACATCACGGACAAAGAAATTATGGCAGAAGTAAGAGCAGTGCGCTATGGTGAGGTATAAAGTTATCTTTGACACCAATCTGTTCTGTGGGTATCGCTACTTATATGCGCAGAGCAATAGCATTGCGCACGTTAAGCCTGCATAACAGCAGAAATCTTAATACAACATTCCAAACAGCCAAAGCGGGATTTTGTTCTTATGCCCTATTTCGATATCATCGGCTACTACAAAACTGTTCGGAATGTCTTTTATTTGGTCAAACGTTTTTCTCTTTCCGCCGACTTCAAACGTGTAGTTATCTACTATAAAATCCCCCTGTGGTGCAAGTATAACATTGGCAACGGCACTTAACTGATTGACAAAAAATGTTTCCCTTGCACTGCCAATGTTTGCATTTTCGCCGTACAAATATGACAAATTAGTGTTGTTCAGCAATACTTTGTCTGGCTTTGTAAGGTCGCCAATCGTTTTGTTTTTGTAGGAAACTAAATTCAACAATTTTGCATTTGCCAACAATGATAAATACTTAACCGTATTGTTTCTGTTGCTGTCTATTGCATTGCTTAAATCTGTAATATTCGGCGTATAAGGCACTAATGTTGAGAGAATTGCCAATAACTTTTTCAATTTGTGCCGCGATTCAAACTCGATATTTTCAATGGCGGGAATATCAATATCAATAACATTATTTACCGCTTCCTGCAATTTCCGCTCGTATTTTCTCAATCCTTCTCTGTAAAAAAGATAGTAGCCGTTTTTCAGATATTTTTTGAACAAAGGCATTATTTTCACATTTTCCGTAATCCGGAAAGCGATATCTTGGTGATTTTCAACAATTTCATTGAGAGAAAACACCGGAAAATCGCCCACTTTTTCAAAATTTAAAAATTCTCTGAAAGACAAACCTTCCATTTTTTCATAAACAACCCTTCTTGATAAATCTGCCGTTGATTTGTAAATCTGCAACAGCGAAGAACCGGTAAATACAACTTTCAGTCTCGGAAAACTGTCGTAAATATTTTTAATTTCGATAGCCCAATTCGGATAGTGGTGAATTTCGTCTAAAAACAAATGCGTGCCACCGTTCAGATAAAACTCGTCTGCCAATTCAAAAATTGTGTGGTTGGCAAACCACGCATTGTCCAAACTCGCAAAAATTGCCTCGTTTTTGTTGGCAAAAGTTGTCTTAACGTGTTGAAGCAGCATTGTTGTTTTCCCAACGCCTTTTGCGCCGATAATGGCAATGCACCGCTCGTCCCAATCAATATTCGGATAGAGATAACGAAAGTTTTTTACCTCTATTTCCTGCATTAAGCGCAGATAAATTTTTACTAAACTGTCCATAGAACTAATTTTCGGCAAAGGTACGAAATGTTTTTTATATATAGCAAAAAACAACTAAAAATGTTTCTTATAAGTAGCAAAAAACAATCAAAAATGTTTCTTTTAAATAGCATTATCTTGTTATCATCATCATAGAAGTACTTGACTATCAATTTATTATGATAATCATCAATTTTTGTCAACTAAAAAACCACCTCCATCATCTTTTGCCCGTATTGCGTTTGTCGCAGTCAGACCACAAAAGGCAAAAGCAAAATTAAGAATGACTTTGTCATTCTTAATCTGCTTAAACTTTTATCAAGTGAATTTTACTTGTTCTCTCTAAAGCTCCCTTATCCAAATGTTTCTGAAACTAATTGGCTCGCTGGGGTCGCCGTGCGATTGCAGCAGGATGGGACCTGTTTCCTTGACCACCGTCCGCGGGAGGCCGATATATTCGGTCGTGCCTTGCACAATGGTGCTGTTTTGCACCAACACGCCGTTGAAAAGCACCGTCACAATCGGCGGCGTGCGGTATTGCCCGTCTTTCGTGAAGGTGGGGGCGGTGAAAAAAATATCGTATTCGTTCCACTCGCCGGGCTTGCGGATGGGGTTTACCAACGGCGGCGATTGCTTGTAGATGCTGCCTGCCCCACCATTGGCATAAGTTTCATTGCCGTAAGAGTCCAAAATCTGCACCTCGTAGAGCTTGTGGAGATAGACGCCGCTATTGCCTCTACCCTGCCCGCTGCCGCTGATATTCTTGGGAATAGACCACTCAACGTGCAACTGGAAATCCCGATATTCACCTTTGGTCTGAATATCCCCTGTGGATTTATCAACGGTCACGATGCCATCGTGCACCTTCCACGCGGCATCCTTGCCGTCAGGACGTTGCCATTTCGACAGGTCTTTGCCGTCAAACAGCACCGTGGCATCCGAAGGGGCGGGACGCAAGGCTTTGCTTGTGGCTTCGGCTGTCTTCACCGCCACCGGTTGAGGCTCCCAATACTCCGACATCTCGGGCTTCATACCCATCCGCTTGGGATACTCTTTTTTACTCTCTTGCGCCTGTGCGCCAACACCTGACACTGTTGCCAAAGCAACAATCAAGCAACTATTCAATACTTTTTTCATATTACATATATATATTTATAATTTATAATTCTTCACTAAAATAATCGCGGCAAAGGTACAAAAAAATTCAATACTTTTGTTGCAAAAAAAGCCAATATAAATTTGCCTTAAAACAACTTCAATTCCAACTGCGTATATTTTTTGACCGGCGCATCATCGCTGGCATTGCTCACGCCGATGCCAATCAATCTCACGGGCTGTTGTGAGAGGTCTATCTGCTTCATTATTTCCCTTGCGGGGTGCCACAGTGCTTGAAAATCGGTGATGGTTTGCGGTAATGTTTTGCTTCGTGTGATGCTTTTGAAATCGGCGTATTTGATTTTCAGGGTGATGGTTTTGCCGTAAAAATTTTCGTCGTTCATCCGTTCCATCACCTCTTTGGCTAAAGGATACAGTTCGGCGGTTAGCAAAATTCGGTTGTTTTTGTCCTGCGCAAAAGTTGTTTCGGAACTGACCGACTTGATGATGCGGTTGGGTTCCACCTCCCGTTCGTCGATGCCGCGGGCGTTCAGATAGAGGCTGTGTCCGGCTTTTCCGAACATTCGGACGAGTGTGGATTCCGAATGTTGCTTCAAATCGCCTCCTGTGAAGATGTAACTGTCGTGCATCTTTTGGGCGGTCATTCGCCCTACGCCGAAAAATTTTTCGACGGGCAGGGTTTCCACAAATTTTTCAGCCTCTTGCGGCGGAATCACGAAAAGTCCGTTTGGCTTCTTCCAGTCGGAGGCAATTTTCGCCAAAAATTTATTGACGGATACGCCCGCAGAAGCCGTCAGAGCGGTTTGTGCAAAAATCTTTTGCAATATCTCCTGTGCAATCAGGGTGGCAGAAGGGTTGTTTTTGTGGTTGACCGTTACGTCCAAAAACGCCTCATCCAGCGACAAAGGCTCCACCAAATCGGTATATTCCAAAAAAATCTTCCGAATTTGCATTGACACTTCATGGTAAGCCTCAAAGCGCGGAGGCACAAAAATCAGTTCGGGACACTTGTGCAAAGCCGTCAACGAAGGCATGGCAGAGCGAATACCCAGCCTGCGCGCCTCATAGCTGGCGGTGCAAATCACGCCCCGCGCCTCCCCATGACCCACCGCAATGGGCTTGCCGCGCAATTCAGGGTTGTCGCGCTGCTCCACAGAGGCATAGAAAGCATCCATATCGATGTGAATAATTTTTCGCATGGGATGCAAAGATACGGCAAAAGTAGAGATTTTCTTCCTTTTTAACATTTTTTTGTATTAAAAGTAAAAAAAATGCCAAAAAAATTTGGAGCGTATATTTTTTTTCCTTACATTTGCGGCTGATTTTCTTTAACGATTAAAGAACGTCAAAAAAAAATTATAAAAATTGTATAAATTTCTAATTAAAGACACGTTTTATGGAAACAAAAAACAAACAGGTGAAGAGAGAAGGAAAGAAATCTCGCGGCGTTTCAGCAGGCATTGTCATTGTTGTGGCATTTGTATGCGCCGTTCTATTTTTCAAGTTGATCCTTGGGGCTGAAACCAATTTCAAAGATTTGGATTCGGTGAGTGGGCACCCGCTAAACATGCTCGGTACGATGTACAAGGGCGGTTTTATGGTGCCAATGATTTTGACACTGTTGTTAACAGTGATTATTTTGTCGGTTGAGCGCTTCATTGCGTTGAACAAGGCAAAAGGGAGGGGCAATCTCATTGCGTTTGTCGCCAATGTGAAAGCCGAGTTGAAGAAAAACAACATCGAACCGGCTATTGCGCTCTGTGCCAAGCAAAAAGGTTCTGTGGCTGCTATCGTGGACGCAGGCTTGCTGAAGTACAGAGAAATGGAAACGGCGAAGTTGCCCAAAGAGACCAAGATTGAGGAAATCAAGGCTGAATTGGAAGAAGCAACCGCGTTGGAATTGCCTTCTTTGCAGCAGAATTTGCCAATCATCGCAACCATTTCTACGCTCGGTACGCTGTTCGGGCTGTTGGGAACGGTGCTCGGTATGATTCGGTCGTTCGGTGCCATGGGTGATGCCGGAGGTACGGATGCTGTGGCGTTGTCGACCGGTATTTCCGAGGCTTTGATTAACACGGCTTCCGGTATCGCGACAGGTGCTTTGGCTATCATCACTTACTCCTATTTCACGGGTAAAATTGATGAGATGACCTACGCCATCGACGAAATGGGCTTTGCGCTCACGCAAACTTATGCAGAAACTCATAACGCATAAACAACGATGGCAAAAGCAAAAGTAAAAAAACAGAGTACATTCATCGACATGACGGCGATGAGTGACGTGACCGTGCTTTTGCTTACTTTCTTCATGTTGACTTCAACATTTGTCCAGAAAGAACCAATTGAGGTGGCAACACCCAGCTCGGTTTCCGAAATCAAAATACCGGAAACAAACCTGCTGACGATTTTGGTGGACTCTAAAGGGAAAATCTTTATGAGTTTTGACAACGACAATGTTAAGAAAGAAACATTGGAAGCGGTAGGCAAAGATTACGGAATTACTTTTACCACCACACAACTGAACACTTTCAAAGCATTGCAAGCGTTTGGTGTGCCCATTCGCAGTATGGCAGGTTTTTTGGATTTGCCTACCGACAAACAGGATGAGTACATGAAAAATCTTGAAAGTCTGCGCGTCGGTATTCCTGCAAAGGACGAATTATTGACAGATGCCAAAGGCGAAATTGCATCGGATAACGAATTTAGTCGCTGGGTAGCACACGCAAGTGAGGTCAATCGTGACTTGCAAATTGCTATCAAAGCCGATAAATCGACCGAGTACTTGGTGGTAAAAACGGTGATGGATGATTTGAGAAAGATGAAGAAAAATCGTTACCTCTTGATAACGAATTTGAAAACTGCCTCAAGCGAGTAAACACATTTTAAAACGTAAAAAAAATGTCTGAAGTACAAGTAAAAGAAGAAGGTGGCGGAAAAAATAAACAGAAGAAGCAGCACTTACGTGTTGATTTCACCCCGATGGTGGATATGAATATGTTGCTGATAACATTCTTTATGTTGTGTTCGTCGCTCCTGAAACCGGAGACATTGCCGATAAATATGCCTTCTGACGCCGAAGTCAAAGAGGAGGAAAAGAATAAAGTGCGAGAGTCCGGCGCAGTTACACTGTTGCTGGGTGCCGAAAACAAGCTTTATTATTACGCCGGGATGGTTGAGAACGCGGCGTATTCCGACCCCACCTTTTTGAAAGAAGCGAGTTGGAATCCCGAAGACCCCGGAGGTATCAGGCAATTCTTATTGGAAAAGAACAAAGGTACGTATGAAGAAATACAAGAGCTGAAATTGCAACTGCAAGAAGGGAAAATGGTGGATTCTGTGTTTAGACGAGAATCGGCTGCTATCCAGGAAAAAGCAATGAAAGAGTTGAAAATTGCCCCTACGGTGATGATTAAGCCCAGCGATTTGGCAACGTACAAAAACATGGTGGACGCATTGGACGAGATGTTGGTTTGCAACATTGGTGCCTACGCGGTGATTGAATTGACCCCCGGCGACAGGCGGTTGCTCTTCAACAAAACGGAGAACAGCAACTACTTGACGGAAGAAGAAATTGCTCTGGCAAGCAAAGCGGGCAAGAAATGACGGGGCTGAATGAAGTATAACAATTAAAAAAAGAATGAAATGGCTAAAGATATTGATTTTATTCTCTTCCGGTATCTCCTGCGCA
>BNTU01000029.1 GCA_025996835.1 Bacteroidia bacterium | reverse complement strand
TTCTCTGCAACCCCGTAGTGGCATAGCCGTCAGGCTAAGGAATAAATGCCTGTAAAACAGTGACTTATGATTATTGCTGTGCTGTTTATCACTTGGGGTATGGGCATTTTTTACCCCGCGTCCTTGTGAGACCGGGGGGACATTTTTTTTTTTGTAACATATTCAAATAACATTTTTAAATTTATTTTTCAATTGCGGGGTGGCTTTTTACAAAGCTACCTCATTTTTATTAACGAAACACTGGGAGAATTATTGTTTAAAATTTTAACATAACAATTCGATTATTTCATTCAGACCGATTTTATTTTTCTTACTTTCCAAAAAATGATTGTTTGAGAGCATTTTCAATAGTGATATCAGAGCTACCCTTGCCATCCGTTTTTCGCCGCGAAAGATGGTGTATAACAAATCAAAATGCCGTGTGAGTGTATGCAGTGCCTTATAAAAACTCAATCGTTGGCGTTTACCATCCTTCCTTGTGGTTTGGATTGAATTTTGCACCCGATACGTCAGTTGCAGGTTAATAATGATGAGTATCAATCGCGCAAACAACAGGCATAGGAAGCGTTCTTCCTTCATTTTTTCTATCTTGTGAATGCAAAATAAAGACTTCCATGCTTTGAAGTGCAGTTCAATTTGCCACCGCAGTTTGTACATCAAAAGAATGGCATCTGTGGGAAGAATATCACTATCGGCATTGGTTATAAAGATGCTATAACGGTAGCAGGCACACATTTCTTCTGTCATTGCACCGCCTCGTTTTTTCTGCTCTTTTTTCCTGTCACGCACCCGTTTTTTATAGACTTCTTCGCTGACAGGAATGAGTAACATACGCACCGGTATTCGATGTTCGTTGCCGAGATAGACCTCTATTTCCATCTGCTGCATGCCTGTTTTTTTCATGATTTCATGGAGTTCTTTGAAAGAAACCCGCTCTCCGTTTTTGCAAAAAACACTGGTGGGAGTGTAATGGCGGCTTAGAAAAAAAGCCCCCTTATCTGCGATAAATTGAAAAACATCTAATGAGTGGTAGCCCAAGTCGCGAATTATCAAATCGCCGACCTCCACATTGGATTTGGTGGCAACGGCATCCGAACGGTCGTTGCGATCGCCCGAATAGACGGCTAAATCAAACACCTGACCTGTTAGGAAATCATATTCATATTGAATAGATATACCTGCCAAAGAGCCTCCATTACCTTTATAGTGCGCTTCCAGTGCATCCGGTACCTTAAATTTGGTCGAGTCCTTGCTGCGAATATGTGTGTACCTGTCTCCAAGCTTCCCCTGATAAGGTTCACAAATCGACAATATCTTATCACTTATTATCGTCATCAACACCAACTTAACAAATTCCAGACAAGCGACATTGAACCGCTCGTCTAAGGATTGTTTGCGGACATCTATGCCGTAGCGGTCCTCAAAATAGGCAACCATAGAAGACAGGCTACAGTGATCATGCAACGAGGCTACATAGAGTAACGCGTCAAAGAAGTCATCGGCGGACACTTTGGACGACCGCTGAACAAAGCCCGTTGCTGCGGCTTGGGCTTGTAAGTGAGGACGACCAAGAACTTCTCTAATCTTCCCCTCATACAATTCTAATTCTTCGGGTAATGAATACCCCCCATTTTTTACACAAAAAAAATATCTGCGCATAGCGAAGAATTGAAATCTACTATCTGTTTGATTTTGTGGCTGTTATGATTGTTAGCCTGACGGCTATGCCCGTAGTGGGTTGAATTTATTCGTCTTGCCAAAATCTCTTTTCATTAAATGACATGTCCACAAAGAGTTCAACCCACTACGGGGTTGCTGGGAGGAGGTGGTGCCATCTACCCCGCACTGCGCTATCGCTGTACGGGGTTATCAAAATTGTACCCCATACGGGGTAGTTGGCTACCGTAAATTTGGTGCGATTACCCTGTAAGCATATAATAAGCACCTTATTTTTAATTTTTTTAAATTCTTCCTTTGATTTTTTCCCAAGCGTGCGCATCAAACAGGCAACAATCGCGTATCGTGTGATACATTTCTTTGAAACGGCACATCGGTATCATAAAGCCCAAAATGTTCGGCTCAAAATGCACGCGAACAGAAATGTCGAACAAGCCCAAAAATGTCCGCCGCCCGTTTCGCTCATTTTCTATTACCGCATTTGTAACCATTGCAGAGCAGCCCGAGCCAAATATCGCAACAACCGCATCATCAGCATTATTATCAAAATATGCCCACGCAGTTAAGCCCGAAATTATATCGGGATTGGCAAAAAATATAATCCCCTCAACATCGTCCAAATTCTTGATTTTGTCGATACATACAAAATTAAGATATTCTTTTTCGGTGCGGGAAACGCCCAATTTTTGCACAAAATCAACCATCATTTCGGGGGTTTTCTTGTATTTTTCTTTCAGCGAAACAAAATTCGGTACATGTTCGGGCATATCGGTAAATCCTGTGTAAAATTTACCGCCGCCGCAACCGATATTATCCACGCTTAAACCAAGAGCATTGCCTTCTCTGACTGCTTTCATTCCTTTGAAAAAACAGCCGCCGATTTTCTCTGTGTTTGCGATTGCCGTATCGGAATACCAAAACACAATCGGCAACTCGGCATTTTCGCCAAACGCCTCTTTGTAGTTGTTTATAAATGTTTCTATTTCCATATTTTTTTTGCGGATATGTTTTTTAGCACGCAGATAACGCAGATTTAAGGGATTTGCGCAGATTCTGCTAATTCTTTCAGTTTCAAATTCATTGCTTCAAAACCATTTTTGGTTTTTTTCGTTCCAAACGTCCACACCAAAATTCCTCGAAATTTTTCGCTTTGAACGAAAGTCGTTGTGCCGTTGCCGTTGTCAATCAGTTCAAAACAGTGTTCGCCATCGAATAAACCTTTGAAAAGCAGACTGCCCAACCAACGAAGTTTTTTGTTTTCTGTTTTTTCCAACACTTTGGGTTTGAACGTCATACCTGTACCTTCGGGCGGCTCAATCCGAATTTCTATTTTGTTTCCGACTTCCACTTCGCCTTTCAGGGAAGTAATAAACGGATTCCATTCCGGATATTTTCCAAAATCCGTCAACACAGTCCAAACCTTTTCAGGCGGTGCATTGATAACTATTTCCGATTTAATTACTAACATTTTTCTACCGTTAGCGTGTCCACCTTGTCGCCATCGACAACAATTACCTGATTGTTGCTAATCAGTCTTAAATCAAGCGTTTCCGAATAAGCTGCAAGAATTTTTTCAGCCGCTTTCTTAAACGGAAAATTTGTGCAGTGCGGAACGATGTAGAAATCAAGAACTGACAGCGCAGAAAAGTCGCCGTTCAAATCGGGCGCGGCTTTCGGATTATCCATAAATTTCACATATTCAATGTCTTTTGAAATAATCATTGACCCCGCAGACGCGCCGATATACAGTTTTCCCTTATTGATATGCTCCACGACGAGTTTGTCCGCGCCTGTGCGTTTCAGTTCCTGCAAAAGGAAAAACGTATTGCCGCCTTCTACAAAAAGATAATCGGCATTGGAAATTTTGCTTGCGATTTCTTCGTAAGGGGCAGTTGAAACATCCAATTCGTCGATGATGAGCCCAAGTTTTGCCAATGCTTTTTTATCTGCACCGACAAAAAATGTTACCTTTTCGGGAATGCTTGCCGTTGGAATGAAAACGACTTTTTTACCCGAACATTCGTTGTTTGTAAACTCGGGCAACAAGTTTTGTACACCCGCAAAATACGATGATAAAAACAGTTTTTTACTCATAATTTCTGATTTTTTTTGCTTACTTGCGCAACATATACATTTCGGCAAGTTCTCCTTCGATTTGCTTGCCTTCGCTGTCAAGTAGCCACAGCACGTTTTCGCCAACACGAATTTGCGTGTTGAAGCCGTTTGTTTTCTCGTTGTCAAGCGTAATACGACTGCCTTCTTCGTTCCAAACGAATTTGCCTTCGGTTTTGAACACTTGTTTCGACTTGCCAAGATAAACCGTCTCCAGCACGTAGGTCGCATCGTTTAAAGTCAGGGTCGTTTGAATACCCTCGCAATCGGCGCAAGGTGTTGTGCCTGTGTAAATTCCCTGCCAATTGACACTGTTCCTCGAATTGTGAGCCGCGTCAATGGCATTTACATCCATGCTTTCGCTTGCTGCTTCCGACTTGCTCTGCTGCTTGCAAGAGGCAAAACCCACTAATACTGTGGCAAAAATTGCCGTAAAAAGTACTTTTTTCATTTTTTGAATATTTTTAAATTGTTACTATTAGATACAAAGGTACGAAATTATTTTTAGAAATCGGCTATCCTCTCATATTTTCGTCATCTTATAAAACGCTTTCAGTTCGGTTTTCCGACTTTCATCCAAATCGTGGTCGCGAATGCCCTGTATTGCTCCTTCCAATCCGAGCAGTTCATTGATGCACGCACCCTCATCCACCGTTTTCAGGCGGATGAAAGCGTTTTCGCTGCCGATGGCTTTCAGCTCTTCGGGCGTTTCGATGCCTACTTCGCGAAGTCTTGCAGCTATTACTTTCCCGATGTTGGGGAGTGATGTTAATTCGTTACTTTGTGCTGTCATAATCTTTTTGTTTTCCGTTCGATGCGATGCGCTAAATATATACTGTGACAAAAATTGCCGTAAAAATAATCATACAAATCGCACTATATCTTCAAATGCTTTACGTTTTTTAGTACGAATTGTATCATTTAAAGGATACCCCAAAGCAATTACAGCACCGAATTGTTTTTCTATCGGAATTTGCAACAATTCACAAATCTTTTTACGGTCATAAAGCCCAATAATAGTACTTCCAAGCCCTTGCGCAGTAGCTTCAAGACAAACGTATGCGGTGGCCGCACCCAAATCACCTTTTGCATAATACTGACTATCAAGAAAGCAACTGATAACAGGACTTAAAACAGCGTGTTCTTCCAGAATGATAATAAACGCTTTTGTTGTTTCCAACCAAGCATTTTGCTTTAACTGTTGCCCGCATTGTGCCACTTGACCAACTATATCCGGACTTTCTACTACAATAAAACTCCACGGTTGGGCATTGCAACCGGAATGAGTTAATCGCCCCGCTTCAACGCACTGTACCAATTTATCATGTTCCACCGGTTGTCCTGAAAAACCACGACAACTTTGACGTATTTTACAAAGATTCAAAAAATCACTCATATATTTCTCCATATAATTTTATTGTTGCAAAGGTACAATATTTTTTTTGAATTGACAAAATATTTTCAAAAAAAATTGGCAAGGTAAGTTCAATTCGTAACTGCGAAAATTTTGTTCTTTCTGAAATTTGTTGTACTTTTGCACCTGACTATTAAGTTGGGAAAAATCTGAAAATTTTGATTTTTCCTTACTTAATGGTAATTTTACAAAAGATATGAATATATGAAACGAAGAATTTTAGAGCAACTTGTGGCGTGGAAAAACCGCGAAAGGCGTATGCCGTTGATTGTCAATGGGGCGCGTCAGATTGGTAAAACATACATTATCAGCGAGTTTGGCGCGAGTGAATTTGCGGATATGGTTTATGTGAATTTGGAAACGAATCCGGTTATTCGCGGCTATTTTGAAGGCGATATTTCACCGAAAACGCTTGTTCCTTTGCTTGAGAACAACACGGGCAAGCGCATCATTGCCGGCGAAACATTGCTGTTTCTCGACGAAATTCAGGCAAGCGAGCGGGCTTTGACTTCACTGAAATATTTTTGCGAACTTGCGCCTGAATATCACGTTGTGGCAGCGGGCAGTTTGCTTGGCGTTGCCATAGATCGCGAAAAATATTCTTTCCCGGTGGGTAAAGTCGATGAAATGAATATGTATCCGCTTGATTTTGAGGAATTTCTTTGGGCAATGGATAAAGGCATTCTTTGTGAAAAAATCAGGGAACATTACGCCGAAATGAAACCGATGGACAATGCGTGGCACAACGCGGCGTTGGAAATGTACGCTCTCTATTGCATCGTGGGCGGTATGCCCGCTGTGATTGAAGATTACAAAAAAAGCAATAGTTTTTTGACCATTCGCGACGTGCAGGGGAAAATTCTCAACGAATACATTTCGGATATGGCGAAATATGCACCGCCGACCACGAGTGTCAAAGTTCGCGCCTGTTACAACAGTATTCCCACGCAGTTGGCAAAGGAAAACAAAAAGTTTCAGTACAAAATTGTACAAAAAGGTGGCTCGGCAACTATTTTCGGCGAGGCACTTGATTGGCTTATGCAGGCAGGCATTGTGCATAAATGTTCGCGGCTCGAACAGGCATTTGTACCCGTTCGTGCCTATCAAAATTTCAGCGATTTCAAAATTTATATGAGCGACACGGGAATGTTGGCGATGCATTCGGGCGTTGCCACACAATTGATTTTATCTTCACTGGATGTAGATAATATGTTTCTCGGCGCATTGGCTGAAAATTTTGTAGCACAGGAGTTTGCGCGAAAACGGTACGATTTGTTTTACTGGAAGAGTGAAGATACCGCCGAAGTTGATTTTGTGTTGCAGTTTGAAACGGAAATAATTCCTGTGGAAGTGAAAAAAGGCAAGCGGAGTCGCTCGCGCAGTTTGGATATTTTCAAGAAGAAATACAACTGCCCTTATGCAATCCGCATTTCGCAAAAGAATTTCGGCTTTGAAAACAATATAAAATCCGTACCATTGTATGCCGTGTTTTGTATTTGAACAACGTCCGGAGGTTGTGCTGACCGGTGTGGGGGGCACTGGATTATCACGGCAACGGGAATCTCTATGTTGCGGATAGCCAGAACCGCTATAACTTACCGTGGGTGAGCTGCGAGGTAGCGGGCAAAATGTGCCATATTGCATTACGGCAATAGAAAACGACTGATAACCCCGCGTGGTATCGCATAATCAATCAGTCGCTATATCAGCTAAACAACTGCAATAATTATTCAGCCGCCATAAAACCGATGCAAAGGTACAATATTTTTTTGAATTGACAAAATATTTTCAAAAAAAATTGGTATAAGTCTAAATCCCACAAAAAGATGGAAGCAAAGCAATACAAAAGATTGCCGTATGGGAAATTTGTCGTGGAGCAGAAAAAAAATCGCAAATTATTTGTGAGTATTACAAAAATGCCTTACCTTTGTGCCAATAATTGTATGCAAAATAAATAAATACTAATCAATATGGAACAGCAAATTGTTCAAATTCAGAGTAAAATTACTGAAATCAGAGGCAGACGGGTCATGTTTGACTTTGACTTAGCAGAAGCGTATGGCGTAAAAACCAAGCGATTGAAAGAGCAGGTAAGGCGGAATATCGAACGCTTTCCTGAAGATTTTATGTTTGAACTAACAAAAAAAGAATGGTTGGAACTGGTCGCAATTTGCGACCGGTTGCCCGCAAACATGAAGCACAGCACCGTAGCCCCCTTTGTCTTCACACAAGAAGGTATCGCAATGCTATCCGGCATCTTAAATTCTCCGCTTGCTATTCAAATGAATATTTGCATCATGCGGGCTTTTGTAGTCGTGCGCCAATTTCTGTCAATTCCGCCTGCTGAACGACTGGCAGTGCTTGAGCACGAAGTCAAAAGGCTTACTGCCAACATCGAAGATGCCTTTGCCGACTACAACGACATCAACGAGGAAACACGAATGCAACTCGAAGCTATCAACAATTCGTTGGCAGAATTGCAAGCACACAACCGCATCCCCGCGAAGCCGCATAAGGTGATTGGATTTACAGCCGACCGCTCTGTGCCAGCAGCGGCTGATAGCTACTGAGAAGGTCTTCATTATCTTGTAATTCTGCTTTCAGTTGCTTGGGCAAGTCTTTGGCAAATATCCTCAGCGTGCGCGGCAAGCTGCTTACTGAGAATTGTACGCATATATAATTGCAATTTTAAATCGGGGCAAAGGTACAATTTTTCCTTCTTGGAAAAAGTTTTAAAAAATATTTTGGTAGTTCAAAAATAATGTCTTACCTTTGTCGCCTGAAAGTTGAACAATGTGTTGTTCAATTATGTTTTATTGAAATAGTGGCAGTTAGTATTATCCCTGTTCTGAATCCGCAAAATTCAACACCAATGGATAATCAGCGAATAGAACCATGTCCTCTTACAGAGGCATGGGACTATTCACTTATTTGAGTGGTGTGGGTCATGCGGAACCTTGGAACAGAAATAAGTGCATAGTCCCATGCCTCTAAACTTTTTTTAATTAGTGTGAAATTCGCTCTTTGGGGGACTTGGAGGGCAACAAAAAATTATGGATATGAAAAAGAATTGGTTGAGTGATTGTCATGTATGGCTTATTATTATTATTGCATTTATTTGTGTCATAATTGCCCTTTTTGTGTTCAGAGGTATTGGAGATATCATAGGTGGAATAACAAGCCCCATAGTGGGTTTAGTGACTATCGGTTTGTTGTATAGCACGCTAAGGGCACAAAACAAGCACAATGAGTTTAACAGATTATTAGACTTGCAAACGCAAATACAAAGTTTAAATAATCAATTAATTTTTAAATATACTACATCAAATAGGGTTATGGTGACGGGGCAAAAACAGGTTGAGGGAAGAGGAATATTTGATTTTAACAATTTAGATTTATGGTGGTATAAAGACGAAAATCCATCCATTTTATATTCCAGGTATCAAATGCTAATGCGCAACGTAGAATTAATAGATACAACTGTTCGACAATTCATAAACCTGATTTTTTATCCCAATGAGATTACTCCAGCGGAAAAAACATCTTTTCGCGAATTTGCCAAACTCTACATAGAGCAAATCCAAATTATTTATACAATACTGTCAATTGATGATAGAGTGGACATTATTCACATTGAAGATGAACTATTTTCACTTGATGGACCAGATTGGGACGACGTTGTTGAAAACGCACACGATGAAAACAATCCTCTTAGAAAGGCAGGATCAGACGACCGTGAGAAATATAAAGTAAAAGCGGCTGAACTTGAAGAAATTTTACAGTCGTTGAATAGTATGAAATGAAATATTAATAGTAATTTTTTTAATAAAATAGTTTATGGAAAAGAAATTTAAAATTGGAGATGTGGTCTGCCTCAATTCAGGTGGTCCCAACATGACAGTTGAGAGGTATTCCAAGTTGGAGAAACTTAATTCGAAAGAAACGGAAGAAACCTCAAAAGTTGAATGTCGTTATTTTGACGACAAAGGAGAGTTGAAAGTATCTGTTTTTGAACAGGGAGTATTACACTTAATTGAAAAGTAAAAGATGAAAAAGAAATTCACATCTTTGTTGGCGATAACAGGGTTATTGCTGACATCCAGTTTGCAAGCGCAAACATCATGGGACATCGGCGCGGCAACGGCAACCGATGTAGTAGCAACGCTAAACAGTTCCGGCGACACCCTCTCCATTAGGGGCACGGGGAAAATGGAAAGTTATTATTTTCCCAAAGTTACACCGTGGAATTCTGTCAGAGCTGCCATCAAGACGTTGGTCATCAACGAGGGTGTTACAAACATTGGGGAAGCTGCTTTTGCCCAATGCAGCGGTATTACCTCCGTTACCATTCCTAACAGTGTGGAAGATATTGAGAGGCATGCTTTTAACAGTTGCAGCGGTCTTACCTTCGTTGCCATTCCTAACAACGTAACACACATTGGGGAATATGCTTTTACCGGTTGCAATGTATTAGATTCGGTTAGTGTAGCGTGGACTACTCCGCTCAGCATTTCATCCGGTGTATTTAGTTTTGTTCCTAATAGCGTGCAACTCATCGTACCCGAAAGCGCAGTTTCCACTTATGCAGCTACTGACGAGTGGAAAGATTTTTACATCGCAGGCACAGGATCACCCATCGTAGCAAGCGGCACTTGCGGAGACGATCTCACATGGGTTCTCACGTTACACACCCTAACCATTAGTGGCACAGGGGCAATGTACAACTTTTCTTATTCATCAAGTGACTATACGATTAATACGCCGTGGTATTCTTCCCGTTCTGCTATTAAGACGTTGGTCATCGATGCAGGCGTTACAAGCATTGGAGATAATGCCTTCGGACAATGCAATGGTCTTACCGGTGAGTTGACCATTCCTAACAGCGTGACAAGTATTGGGAGCCATGCTTTTGACGGCTCGTTAAAGAAACTCATCATAGAAGACGGCACAACTGCGCTGTCGGTGGTAAATTATTATCGCGATTATTATACTGGTAGTCATAATAATATTCACACCACGACTTACTACACATCACTCCCCCCCATAGATACCTTGTATTTGGGCAGAACTGTCACTTATGCCACACAACCAAGCAGTAGTGAGTATCGTTCTACGCCCCCTTTTGACACGGCACTCAAGCAGGTAACCCTCTCCAATAGTCTTACCCATATAGGTGCTAGTGCTTTTATCAATTGCAGCGGACTTACCGGTGCGTTGACCATCCCTGAGAGCGTTACAAGCATTGGAGGTGGGGCTTTTAGCGGTTGCAGCGGTCTTACTGCTATCAATGTAAATGATGCCAATACAAAATACAGTTCGGTAGATGGTGTGCTTTACAACAAAAATCAAGATACGTTGGTGGTGTGTCCTGAGGGCAAGTCAGGTGCGTTGACCATTCCTGACGGTGTAACATGCATTGGAAATGGGGCGTTTTACAATTGCAGCGGTCTTATCGGTTCGTTGACCATTCCTAACGGCGTGACACGCATTGAGCAGTCGACTTTTTCCGGTTGCAGCGGTCTTACCTCCGTTACCATTGGTAACGGCGTGACAAACATTGTGGATTATGCTTTTTCCGGTTGCAGCGGTCTTACCTCCGTTACCATTGGTAACAGCGTGAATAGCATTGGGGGGAGTGTTTTTTACAACAACGGTCTTACCTCCGTTACTTGCCTTGCTACTATGCCGCCATCCCTCCAATATTCTCCGAAGTTTTCGGAGAGTAGCGATACGCTGTATGTGCTTGCCAACTCATTGAACTCATACAAAAACAGTAATAATTGGAACAACTCTTTTGAGAAAATATTCGCGGGGGTCGCGCTCGACAAAAGCACAGACACGCTGGCAGTAGATGGCTCGGTGCAACTCACTGCAACTGTTGCCCCCGGCATTGCAAACAACAATGTAACGTGGAGCAATCGCAACGCGGCGGTGGCAACGGTGAGCAATAATGGTCTGGTGACAGCAGTAGCCGGAGGCACAGATACCATCACCGTTACAACGGCTGACGGAGTTTTTATAGCAACTTGCATGGTAACAGTGAACATCCCTGTAACGGACGTAACGCTCAACAAAGCCACCGCCTCGCTCGCCATCGGCGGCACGGAGCAACTCACGGCAACCATTGCACCCGCCGATGCCACTAACAAAAATGTATCGTGGACGAGCAGCAACAATGACATTGCAACGGTAGATGATGCAGGCTTAGTGACGGCAGTAGCCGCAGGCACAGCCACCATCACCGTTACAACAGAAAACGCCAACAAAACGGCAACTTGTGTGGTAACAGTAAGCATCCCTGTAACGGACGTAACGCTCAACAAAGCCACCGCCACGCTCGCCATCGGCGGCACGGAGCAACTCACGGCAACCATTGCGCCCACCGATGCCACCAACAGAAATGTATCGTGGACGAGCAGCGACAATGACATTGCAACGGTAGATGATGCAGGCTTGGTAACAGCAGTAGCCGCAGGTACAGCTGACATCACCGTTACAACAGAAGACGGCGGCAAAACGGCAACTTGCGTGGTGACAGTAATCGTTCCGGTAACGAATGTAAGTTTGAATAACACAACTGCCTCCTTGTCGGTTGGACAAACCAAACAACTGACAGAAACGATTGCCCCGACAAATGCAACCAATCAGCAAGTTGCATGGGCGAGCAGTGATGAAACGGTTGCGACTGTAAGCAACAGCGGCTTGGTAACAGCGATTAAAGCCGGCACAGCCACCATCACCGTTACAACAGAAGACGGCAGCAAAACAGCAACTTGCGTGGTGACAGTAACAGGCGGCGGCGGCGGCAACGCCATCAACACAACACGCCAAGACGAAATTGCAATTTATGGCATTGCAAACGGCATCGCGATTGCAACAAAAGAAGCAACATCCGTGTCAATATTCAACATTGCAGGGCAAAAAGTCTATCAATCCGTTGTGGATGGCAGTGCTGAAATTCCTTTGACGCAAGGGGTTTATGTTGTGAGAGTGGGTAGTGAAAGCCGAAAAGTGATTGTAAAGTAGAGTTTAGGTATTAGAGTTTAGAGTGAACCTGCCCGAAGGTGCAATCTTTCGGGTGGGTTTTTTGTCTGAACCACGATTTTCATAAGATTTTCAAGATTACCAAGATTGTTGCAAAAATAATCTTGGCAATCTTGAAAATCTTATGAAAATCAAGGTTCAGACAAAAAAATCATAAAAAATCACTGAAATCACACGAAAATCAAAGTTCAGACAAATTATAATCTTGATAATCTTTTTAATCTTGTAAAAATCAAGGTTCAGACAAAATTCAAAGTTCAATATTTTTTCGTACCTTTGCACAATTCTTAATATGCAATTTAAATGAAACAGCGTTTTTATTTTGATACATCAGTTTTTGGAGGTGTATATGATGCCGAGTTTGATGTGGTTTCACAACATCTTTTTGAAAAAGTCAAATTGGGTGAAATTATTTGCATCTACTCCGATTTGACCGTTGGAGAACTTGAAAATGCACCACAACGAGTGAGAGATTTTTTAGATTCACAAGGCAGACATACTTGTCAGTTGGAATTTTAAACATATCGTAAATGTATATCGAATTAGAGGATATAATTCGATAAATATACGTCAAGGGTATCCTGCCCTTGAAATTCGTTCACCTAAAGATGTTATTGAATATGGAAACTAAAGAAAAAACAATCGAAAAAGAGTTTGATTCTGTAAAAACATTCAGAGCCATCAAGGAAAAAATATCAAAAGATATTTACCGGATGACATTGCCGCAAATAAAAGAATATTTGCAGCAACAGAAATTGAACGTCCCTATGGCTGTTTAATTGGAGAATTGCTGCAAACGACCCGCGAAAGCCAAGTTGATTTGTCGGGCGAGCCTAATGGTGTTTATCTGCTGCGGATAAGTAAGCAAACAAGTAGAGACGTGGCGCGCCACGTCTGTACCATGATTGCCACGTCTGTACTGTGATTTTCGTCTGAACTGTGATTTTAAGATGATTTTTATGATTTGTATGATTCAATAAAATCATAAAAAATCACTGAAATCACACGAAAATCAAAGTTCAGACAATAAAATCATACAAATCAATAAAATCACACGAAAATCAAAGTTCAGACAAAAAAAATCTTGGCAATCTTGAAAATCTTATGAAAATCAAGGTTCAGACAAAAAAATCATAAAAAATCACAGAAATCACACGAATCACCCAATCACCTCCAAAAAATCCGCAGGAATATAAGTCGTGGCGATAGAAACAAGCCCCTCCAAGCGCACTACCACGCGCTTGTGACCTTTTACGCGGACTAATTCGCCTTCGATGCCGGCGAAAACGCCGCGCACTACGCGCACTTTGTCGCCACGTTTCATGTTGGTGGTCAGGATTTCTACCCCTTCCCCTTGGCTTAAATCCACTACCTGCATAAAATTTTGCATCTGCGTGTCGGGGATAATTTGCAGACTTTTTGTTTCATTATTGCGAATATAATTGATAGTGTATCCGGTTCTTTTGGGTAGTGAGAGGGCTGTTTTGCGATTGGTGCACACAAACATCAGGCATGGAATCAGCGGTTTTTCTTTGCGTGTTTTTTTGCCTTTGCGTATGGTTTCCACTGTTTTGAAGGGGATAAAATGCTTTATAGCAGCTTCTTCCAACTGCGCTTTTATTTTCTCCTCCGTGCGGTATTTCACACGGGCGGCATACCATTTAGCATTCGTAGTGGTGGGTTCCATTGTGTTGCAATTCATTTTACTTGATTCACGGTGTAGCCTTTTTTGACCAATTGTGCCAATACGCCGTCCGCTCCGTGCAGGTGTCCCAACCCCACCACCACAAACTCCACTTTTTTATCTGCCAGATAGGTTTCAATACGTGGAATCCAATCGTTGTTTCTATTGGAAATCAATGACTTATACACCGAGGGGAATTTCTCTTTCATGTCCTGATTTTCCGATTCTCCTGCTTCTGACGTTCCGTTTTTCCATTCGGGAATCATCGCATTTATTTCCTCTTCGATGTTCACCAACTCTTCAAGCGAGTACTGTACATATTCATTTTCGCATCCGTTGCCGATATTGACGAGCAGATTGATTTGAAAATCGACCGTTTCCAAAAAGTCAAGTTCTTTGCTTTGCTCTTTGGCTTTGGCAAGGTAAAAAACATCCACTCCTTGCGGTGTGAAGCCGAGTTGCTGCAATGCCGTCACCTCCAGCAGCATAACGAGTATGGCGGGCTTTAGTTTTAGCACATTCGCCATTGGGATAGAAAACTCCTCACATTTGGCTGCCAATAGATTATACGTTTCCGCATTGAGCAGGGTCTGCACGGTGGTATCGCCGGACAGCATAGCCTGCGCCATCATCCTTTGTGCCACATCGGGGCTGGATATTTGCTCCACGTCGGCCTCCAGCACCAGCATGTCCGAATTATCAAACGCTGTGTCAAACTCTTTGGGCAAAGGAAAATCTTCTGCCCGCAAAAGATGCACACTGCCCCCCAAATACAGCGTATTCCCGTTTTTACTGACTTCCCAAACCGAAGATTGGGAAAAACAAAAGCCGCTCGACGATACTACGGCAGCCATCAACACTGTTAATCTCTTCATTATGAATATGATAATTATTTTAATGAATTTTAATTGAAATAATCGCACAAAGGTACAATATTTTTTTGATAATGAGAAATTATTTCGTACCTTTGCACCCGAAAAAGAAAACCGGTATGCATTTAAGAAGAGTAAACAAATGAAATTAAACGAATTGACAGCAATATCACCCGTGGATGGGCGGTATCGTCAGAAAACCGAGTCGCTGGCTGCCTATTTTTCGGAATATGCGCTAATTAAGTATCGTGTTCTTGTTGAAATAGAATACTTTATCGCTTTGTGTGAACTGCCCTTGCAGCAGTTGCGCAACTTGCCGTTGGCGACCGTGAAAGAGCCTCTACGCGATGTTTACCGCCACTTTTCGGAGGCTGATGCAGCACAAATCAAGGAAATAGAACAAACCACCAACCATGATGTGAAAGCCGTTGAATATTTCATCAAAACTAAATTTGACACACTGCAATTATCTGATTACAAGGAATTTATCCACTTCGGACTGACTTCGCAAGACATCAACAACACCGCCGTGCCGCTCTCAATAAAGGAAGCATTGGAGGCTGTGTATTATCCTGCTATTCAACAGATTATTGATACTTTGACCGGCTATGCCGACGAGTGGGAAGCCATTCCGATGCTGGCAAAAACGCACGGGCAACCCGCCTCTCCAACCCGCTTGGGCAAGGAAATTCGGGTGTTTGCTTACCGGTTGCAAAAACAGGCAGAGGTGGTGCACAATATTCCGCTGACAGCCAAGTTTGGTGGGGCTACGGGCAATTACAATGCACATCATCTGGCATATCCGCAATTAGATTGGAGAATATTTGGCGACCGGTTTGTGCACGCATTAGGGCTGGTGCGCGAACAATATACCACGCAAATATCAAACTACGATGCGCTGGCTGCCCTGTTTGATGCCATGAAGCGCATCAACACCATATTAATGGACTTGTCGAAAGATTTTTGGCAATACATCTCGATGGAGTATTTCAAACAAAAAATCAAAGCGGGCGAAATAGGCTCGTCAGCCATGCCACACAAGGTAAATCCCATCGACTTTGAAAACGCGGAAGGCAATCTGGGCGTAGCAAACGCACTGCTGGAACATCTGGCAGCCAAATTGCCCATCTCCCGCCTGCAACGCGACTTGACCGACTCCACCGTGCTGCGAAACGTTGGGATGCCGTTTGCACATATTTTGATTGCCACACAGAGCCTGCAAAAAGGTTTGGGCAAACTTCTATTGAATAAAGAAGTGATACTCAGTGACTTAGACAATGCGTGGGCAGTGGTGGCAGAGGGCATTCAAACCATTTTGCGGCGCGAGGGTTATCCCCAGCCCTACGAAGCCCTGAAAGCATTGACACGCACCAACGAGGGAATCACAGAAAAAGCAATCCATCAATTCATTGATACATTGCAAGTTAACGAGAGTGTAAAGGCGGAATTGCAGGCAATTACGCCACAAAATTATACAGGAATATGAGAAGAAACGTCATTGCGGGCTTGACCCGCAATCCCCTGCACAGGAAACGAATGTTGGGCAAAAGAGTAATTAAGAACAAGGGATTGCGGGTCAAGCCCGCAATGACAGACTTTTAGAAATTAGAAATATAATTTAAAAATAAACTAAAAATGATTTTAGAAGATGAATGGACGCCACGTCCAAGTGACGGGCAAGACGAAGAGGGCTACAATCGTGAGAAGAAGCCATTAGTGTTGAATCGCAACACAAATCGCGATGGTCAAGAGGGAGGCTATGGTAGCCGCCCAAGTTACAATTCCGGCAGCAGTTACAACCGCGAAGGTGGAGGCTACAACCGTCCGGAAGGGGGCTACAACAGTCGCCCAAGTTATGGCAGCTACAATCGCCCGGAAGGGGGCTACAACAGCCGTCCGAGTTACAGTTCGGGCAGTAGCTACAACCGTCCGGAAGGGGGCTACAGCAGTCGCCCAAGTTACAGTTCCGGCAGCAGTTACAACCGTCCGGAAGGTGGTTACAACAGCAATCGCTACAGTTCGGACAGCAACCGCGAAGGTGGCTACAACGACCGTCCGGCACGTCCCTACACGCCGCGCCCCTACAATTCGGATGGTGGCGACGACCGCAAACGCCGTCCGCGCGTAGGCGAAGATGCTCCGGCAGACCGATTTGGTGGCAGCAGCCACTATCAATCAGGTGGTTACAACAACAATCGCTACCCGTCGAACGACCGGTACCCGTCCAATGACCGCTATCCGTCAAACGACCGTTATCCGAGCAACAACCGTCCACAGCAGCCAACGCGCTACGACAAGTTTGCGGAAATCAAGAAGTCGAAATACCGCGAGGAGCATTTTGACCCCAATGAGCCGCTGCGGTTGAACAAATATCTGGCGAATGCGGGCGTTTGTTCGCGCCGTGAAGCCGATGAGTTTATTCAGGCGGGTGTGGTGAGCGTGAATGGTGCCGTTGTGACCGAGTTGGGCACGAAGGTGAAACGTGCCGACGAGGTGATGTTCCACGACCAACCGGTGCGCTTGGAAGCCAAAATGTACATCGTGCTCAACAAGCCGAAAAACTGCGTAACCACTGCCGACGACCCACAAGAGCGACTCACGGTGATGGATTTGGTGAAAACAGCCTGCCACGAGCGTATTTTCCCCGTTGGGCGTTTGGATAGAAACACTACCGGCGTGCTCCTGCTGACCAACGATGGCGATTTAGCATCTAAATTGACCCACCCGAAGTTTGCGAAAAAGAAAATTTATCACGTCTGGGTGGACAAACCGGTACCTATCGAAGATATGGAAAAAATGGCGAAAGGGATTGAGCTCGAAGACGGCGAAATTCACGCAGATGCCATCAGTTACGTCACCGAAGATGCTCAAGACCAGGTTGGCATCGAAATCCACTCCGGTCGCAACCGTGTGGTGCGTCGTATGTTCGAAACGCTTGGTTACCATGTAATTAAATTAGACCGTGTCTATTTTGCCGGTATGACAAAGAAGAATTTGAAACGCGGTCATTGGCGTTATCTCACTGAACCTGAGGTAAATATGCTACGACAAGGGGCATTTGCATAAGTAGAAACTTAAAAAGGATATTTATGTCTATTCAATTATTAGAGGGAAAAAGAGGAGTCATTTTTGGCGCGCTGAACGAGGCTTCCATTGCGTGGAAAGTGGCTGAAAAGGCAGTCGCAGCAGGTGCGAAAATCACGCTGTCAAACACGCCGATGGCACTTCGCATGGGAGAATTGGATGCTTTAGGCACGAAATTGAACGCGAAAATCATTGCTGCCGATGCTACCAATACAGAGGATTTGTTGAATGTATTTAAAGAGTCGATGGAGGTGCTGGGTGGCAAAGTTGATTTTGTGCTCCACTCTATCGGGATGTCGCCCAATGTGCGCAAAAAGCACACGTATGACGACCTCGACTACGATATGTTGCGCCAAACGCTGGATATTTCGGCGATTTCGTTTCACAAAATGATTCAGCAAGCCCGCAAATTGGACGCGATTTCCGAAGGCGGCTCCATCGTGGCTCTGTCATACGTGGCATCGCAGCGCACTTTCTTCGGCTACAACGATATGGCAGACGCGAAAGCACTGCTGGAATCCATCGCCCGCAGTTTTGGCTATATATATGGTCGCGAAAAAAGCGTGCGCGTGAACACCATCTCGCAATCGCCCACCATGACCACCGCCGGAGCAGGCATCAAAGGCATGAACGACTTGCTTGATTTCTCAGACAAAATGTCGCCGCTGGGCAATGCCACGGCTGACGAATGCGCCGACTATTGCATCGTCATGTTCTCCGACTTGACAAAAAAGGTGACCATGCAAAATCTCTTCCACGACGGCGGATTTTCCAGCATGGGCATGAGCCTCCGCGCAATGAATCAGTACAGCAAAAGCCTCGATGAGTTCAAAGATGAGCAAGGGAGAATTATTTATGGGTAAAAATGGATAGAAGACATAATTATTTTGTACCTTTGCGGGCTGATTTCAAATGATAGCACAAAAGAGATGTTTCCTATAGAGAAGTTAAAAGATTTGCGGACTCCGTTTTATTTTTACGATACGGAGCTTTTGAACAGGACGCTGCAAGCGGCTCTGTCAGAGGCTGTTGCCTGCGGCTATCACCTGCATTATGCGGTGAAAGCCAATGCCAATCCGCGTATTTTGGCGATGATTCAAGCGGCAGGTTTTGGGGCTGACTGCGTGAGCGGCGGCGAAATTCAGGCGGCTTTGGATGCGGGCTTTTCTGCCGATAAAGTGGTGTTTGCAGGCGTTGGAAAGGCTGATTGGGAAATAAATCTGGGCTTAGACAACAACATTTTTTGCTTCAATGTGGAGTCGATTCCCGAATTGCAGGTGATTGACGAGTTGGCGGCGGCAAAGGCTCAAACGGCTCGTGTGGCTCTGCGAATCAATCCGGAGGTGGATGCACACACCCACGCGCATATCACGACCGGCAAAAAAGAAAATAAATTCGGCATCAATCTCGACCTGTTAGATGCGGTGTTGGACACATTGGCAGGGTTGAAACATGTGCAGTTGATAGGTTTGCATTTTCATATTGGGTCGCAACTGTTGGATTTGGAGCCGTTTCAGATGCTTTGCGATAGGGCTAAAACATTGCAGGAAAGTTTATTAAAGCGTGGCATACGTGTTGAGCATCTGAATTTTGGCGGCGGTCTGGGCATTGATTATGAACAGCCGGATGCGCATCCGATTCCCGATTTTAAGGCTTATTTCAAAACTTTTCACGATTATTTTCCGGTAGCACCCGGGCAGCAAGTCCATTTTGAGCCGGGTCGTTCGATTGTTGGGCAGTGTGGAACGCTGATTTCCAAAGTGTTATATGTGAAAGAGGGCAGTGAGAAAAAGTTTGTCGTGTTGGATGCCGGCTTCACGGAATTGCTTCGTCCGGCATTGTACGAAGCCTCGCATCTGATTGAAAATTTGACGGCACCTGCCAATGAAAAGGTTACCTACGATGTTGTGGGTCCGATTTGTGAGTCGTCAGACTGTTTTGCAAAGGACATCAAACTCCCCAAAACGCAACGGGGCGATTGGGTGGCACTCCGTTCGGCAGGGGCGTATGGCGAAATTATGGCTTCACAGTATAACTGTAGGCAGTTACCGAAGTCCTATTTTTTAGATTTATTATAAACAATAGAGAATATGTTTGAATTTGTTGAATTTGATTTTGATTTCGTGAGTATCATTGGCACTTTAACCGACACGGTGAGTATCGTTTTAGTGTCCGTGTTGGCAGGGTGTTTGATTGTCCAATTGCTGTATTATTGGCTGTTTTTGGCAAAACCCAACCGGCGTGCACGTGCTGTCAAACGTGTGAAAAAGAAAGTCGGAGAGGCTCAACCGCCGGTTTCCGTTATTGTTTGTGCAAAAAATCAGGCACAAAGGTTACGCGAATATATGCCGATTTTATTGGAGCAAAATTATCCCATTTATGAGGTTATTTTTGTTGATGATGATTCGAGTGACGAAACAAGCGAAGTGATAGGTCTTTTATCGCAGCGTTATCCACAGTTGTACCACACGTATGTGCCGGCAGAAACTATGAGCCTGAGCCGCAGGAAGTTAGGGCTTACGATAGGCATAAAAGCTGCCAAATACGACACTCTTTTGTTTACGGATGCGTGTTGTGTGCCAAACAGTCCGGACTGGATTTCAAAGATGTCGCGCCATTTTAAAACCTTGGACACCGTGGTTCTGGGCTTCAGTGCATTAGACAGCCACTCAAAATCTTATGCGGTCTATGACTACTATTTCTCTAACCTCAAAATGGCTACTATGGCACTGCTGGGCAAGTCGTATATGGCAAACGGCAAAAATTTAGCCTATAGCAAAGAGCGGTTTTTGAAGGAGCGCGGTTTTTCCAATTCCAATATCATGGATTTGGGCGAGGATGATTTGTTTGTGGACGAGATAGCCCCCAAATGCAATTTCGCGGTCGAACTCTCGCCGGAAAGTGTGATAACGGCAAGTTTGAACGAATATCAGACGTGGAGAGATATGAAAAACAACCGCGGAATGACAGGTGCCTATTATAAATGGTTCCCAAAAGTGTTTTGGGCTGTGGAGGCATGGACGCGCATCGGATTTTATGCGTCTCTCATCGCCTCGGCAATTTGGGTATTGGTTGTAACAAAATCGGCTTATTCCTCAGAATGGTTCATTTTGTTTGGTGTAGCCGCTCTGCTGCGGCTTTTTACACAGTGGTTGGTTGTAAATAGAACGGCATCCGCTTTGGGGTTACCAAAATTTTACCTATCTTTGCCGCTGTTTGATATAATTCAACCTTTTGTGGATGAATACTTTTTGTTTTATCAGCGCATAAGGGGTAGAAAAAGTTATCGAAAGTCATAAAAAAAAGGAAAGAAAATGGAAATAGAAGGTATTAACATTAATGGTGTATTCAATGATTTTCAACAGACGATGCGTCTGATGGGGAGGTCGTTGCATATCCTCGAGACAATCGTTCCTGTTGAGAAACAGTTGGAGTATTTTACCTACGCAGAACGGTTGCGAGCCCATAATGGCAAAGACACTGTGGCGCAACAGATTGAAGCATTGCGAGCAAGCAATTCATCGTTTGAGCAGTTGAAATATGCGTTGACTTATTTGGCAACATCGGGCGATGTGGCGGCTTACAGGGCAATACAGGAATTTGCGAACAAAAAACCGGATGCCCGATTGACCGATTGGACTAATCTGTCGCTCCAGCAGGCAAAATTGATGATGAATGCGGAGTTTTTGGAAGAAAATCAGGTGGTTATCTCTACCGGATTGGGTGGCAAAGGCAGCAAATTTCGCTTTTATGCCTTTTTCCGCTCCATGTGTTTGAAGCCGTTTTCGGACTACCAACGCAAACTCATCGAAAAGGAATTTGCGTTTTCGATAGACCGCGCAGGAGGCGAAATAGAACAAATGCACATCGCAGAAAACTATTTTTACATCCTGTTTCTGAACGAAGTGACGATAGATGTGCGCGATGTTTTATTCAACGCACAACTTATATGCAACGAATTTGGCGATTTCCTCGACCACAATTTCACGCTCACCAACGTCAAAATGTTCGACGATTCAGAAATACGACTGGCAATGCGCGAGCCAATGACGAGAGATTAAATAAAAATAAAATATGCACCCTTAGTTCAATGGATAGAATTTAAGATTCCGGTTCTTACGATATGCGTTCGATTCGCATAGGGTGCACTAAAGTGCAATTTCGCCGTTTTCATATTTTTTTTAACTTTGCACAAAAATATTAGACGCTATGAATCAGCAGATATTCAAAGAAATTCAAACATTGAAGCGGCAGATAATGCCAAACGACAAATTGATTTTGTTCGGCTCACAGGCGCGTGGCGATGAACGTCCGGAGTCGGATTGGGATTTGCTTGTGCTTTTGGATAAGCCTGCTCTTGAAAAAGATGATGATGATAATTACGGTTATCCTTTTGCAGAAATGGGCTGCAAGCACGGTGTATATCTGAGTGCCAAAGTTTATACAACGAAGGAGTGGGAAAAGCGAAAACCTTCCCCTTTTTACAAGAATGTTGAACATGATGGAATAGAAATTAATTAACTTTTCGTACCTTTGCAAGCAAAAATAAGCGGATGACTATTCAGGAACTTAAACAACTTCGAGAATCGGAGCATAAAGTTGAATTTAAGGAGGCAAAAAAGGATTTCAATTTTGCCGGAGGCAAGCATAACGACCCTGCTGAAAGGCGGAAATGTGTGCTCGGCTATGTGGTTGCTTTAGCCAATGAAGGAGGCGGTTTGCTCGTTTTCGGCATGAAAGATAAACATCCGCACGAGGTGGTTGGAACGGCTTTTGCAGCAGGCAAAATGGGTGCGCTGGAGGATGAGATATATAAACATTTGGCTATCCGTGTAAAGATTATTGAATTGTTTGAGGATGATAAGCGGGTGGTGGTGTTTCAAATTCCGTCACGTCCTGTTGGACAGATTTTAAAATTTGAAGGCACAGCTTTGATGCGGATTGGCGACAGTTTGCGCTTTATGTCGGACGATGAGATGCGCCGGATTTTGGAAGAAAATGCGCCGGATTTTTCTGCGCAGATTTGTAATGAATTGACGTTTGAGGATTTAGACCCCGAAGCCATCGCCACTCTGAAAGAACGCTATGCGGTGAAACAGGAAAATCCGGCTTTTAAGACTTTGCCTGATTTGCAAGTTCTTTCTGATTTGGAACTGCTCGAAAACGGCAAATTCAATTATGCGGCGTTGCTTTTGCTTGGCACACGAAAAGCGTTGCGGAAATATCTGCCCAATGCAGCGGTTACGATTGAATACCGGCTCAACCATTCTATGATTCCATACACGGCAAGGCAGGAATTTCAAGAGCCGCTGTTTACTGCAATCGACAAGATTTGGGCTTACATCAATCAGCCGGCAAGTAATCCGTTGCTGCACATTCACGATAAATTCAACATCTACGATATTAAGAGTTTTAACGAAGAAGTTATTAGAGAAGCAGTCATAAACGCTTGTGTTCACAGAAGTTACAGTTTTTCAGATGATGTATTCATAAAACAGTATCCTGATGAAATTGTTATTACGAACGCAGGCGGTTTTCCGCCGGGAGTATCCAAAGAAAACATCTTGATAATTAACAGTCGTCCGCGCAGCAAACGATTGACAGAAGTGTTGCAAAAGACCGGTTTTATTGAACGGTTGGGGCAGGGCGTAGATAAGATGTTTTACCATTGCTTGATGGAAAGTAAACCCATGCCCAATTATTCCAATACGGATGATTATCAGGTTGATTTGCGACTTAAAGCAAAAATAATTGATAATGCGTTTTACATTTTTCTGCGTGATATACAAAACAATCGGCAGGAAAAACTGAATGTGTTTGATTTGCTTACGTTAGACAAAGTGCGGCAAGGCTTTTTAGCAGACTTGCCTGAGGCATCTGTTGAAAAATTGCAACGTGAGGGCTTGATAAAATCACAAAGTCCGGCAGATAAAAAGTATGTGCTGGGCGATTTGTATTATGAGATTGCCCAACAACCGGCATACGTTAAGGAGTATCGCGTCAGTGATTTAAAGATTGTCGCCAATTGTTTTGAGAAAGCGAATGAGGTGTTTATGAAAGATTTTGTAAATGCTTTTGAAAATCAATTATCACGTATGCAGGTAAAATATTTAATTGCAAAGTTAGAGGGTGAGCAATTGCTTGTAAAAACTAAGGCGCAAAAATATACCAAATATACATTGAATGGCAACATTATAAATGTAAAAAATAGTGTATATGCGCAATTCATTGAAGAGTTGTCTAAATGACAATTCAATTAGCCATAAGAATGTGAATTTTAGCCATAAGAATTGATTTTAATTGACTGAAAATTAGATAACATTCTGATTTTCAAATTATTGAGTATCATTCTCAATTAGCCATAAGAACACTAAAATTGGACACGAAAACTTTGCCAACGTATCGAAACCTAGCAATCAAGGGTTGCTTAATAAACATTTTAGCCAATTTATGTTAAGCATCTGATTTTCAGCAATATAACCTCTTTTTCGCCTTTTTGCTAAATTTTTGCTCAAAAAGTTTATCGTACTTAGAGTACGAACTTTAAAATTTTTTTTGTTGAACATGATGGGATAGAAATTAATTAGTTTTTCATACCTTTGCGGCACGAAAAAATGATTTAAATGAAATGATGTGAAAGAAATAATTAAGGGGGTGCAAGGCATATTCATACGTTATGGGGCTCCTTCCCGTAATGGTATTTTTTCTGATAGCTATAACTTGACTTTTATTGGCTCAGAAAATGATAAAAAGAATATTCGTGGCGATGTTGCTAATTTGTTGGGCGATTTTTGTGTTTCTGTAAATGAGGCAAAAATGAAATTGAATATCTAAAATGAAAAAGATAAAAACGGTTTTTAAGTTAACAGAGATTCACATAGCGGACTGGAGTGATACTCAGTATCCTGTTTTTGAGGTTTCGCACCCATGGGAACTTGGCATTTTTTCGTCCCTAAAATCAGCGGAATCGGCTATGTTAAAGCATATTGGCGAAAATGATGCAAGAGCGGAATACAAAGATGATGTGTATTGCTTTTTCATCAAGGAGTATGCGGAGGATGTGCTTTCATACAGTATGCACGAGAGCGAGCGGGTGTATTCCCCTACCGGCGACTTACTGGATGAGTGCCTGCTGTCGGAATTGGAATGTGAAGCGTTTTTCGGTCGCCCACAGGAAAAAATCCGCTTCAAAAAAGGCGATATTGTGGAAGTATTGGAGTATGACCAGGTAGAATTGGGAATAGTCAATGCCACGCCGGAAACGCCGGAACGGATGCAAGAGCGAATTGCATACGTTACTGAGCATTATCCAAATACGAGGCATATTTTCCAAAGTGATGTGACTGATGATTGCTATATGGTATATTCCGGTGATATTAAGGATAAAGACGAAGATTATCATAGTCACCCACATAGTTGCCATGTGTTTGCGCCGCGTTTTCCAATACCGGAGGATATAAAAAACAAACTCATAGAGGCTTACAACTGCCGGAGTGAGGTTTGAAAATATATATTAAAAATTTTGTTTAACTTTGCACAAAATATTAGACGCTATGAATCAGCAGATATTCAAAGAAATTCAGGCATTGAAGCGGCAGATAATGCCAAACGACAAATTGATTTTGTTCGGCTCACAGGCGCGTGGCGATGAACGTCCGGAATCGGATTGGGATTTGCTCGTGCTTTTGGATAAGCCTGCTCTTGAAAAAGATGATGATGATAATTACGGTTATCCTTTTGCAGAAATGGGCTGCAAGCACGGTGTATATCTGAGTGCCAAAGTTTATACAACGAAGGATTGGGAAAAGCGAAGACCCTCGCCTTTTTACAAGAATGTCGAACATGATGGAATAGAAATAGTATGAGTGAAGAAGAAGAAAGAAAAGAAATCATAAATCTTCGCCTGCAAAAGGCGAAAGACACATTGCTTGATGCAAAAGAAATTGCTGAATTGGAACGTTGGGTGGCAGTGGCTAACCGTTTGTATTATGCTTGCTTTTACGCATCAACAGCCCTGTTGTTGAAATTTGGGCACACGGCGCATACTCATTCCGGCGTTGTTGGTATGATAGGTTTGCAGTTTGTTGAGAAAAATATTATCAGTAAAGAACAAAACAAATTCTACAGAAAGATGTTTGAACTACGTCAAAAGGGAGATTATGATGATTGGATAACGCTTGGAAAGGCAGATGTGCAACCGTTGATTGCACCGGCGGAAGAGTACATTTGTTTTCTCGAACAGTTGATTATGCAAAAAGAATAATATCTGAAATTCCCCATAGAAATTGTTTTTTGTTTCTTTTTGCTTGTATCTTTCTGATAATAAGATGTTTGTAAAATTCCCCATAGAAGTCTAAATTCCCCATAGAAATAAAAGAGGCAATTATCCACCAGATACTTGCCTTATAGGGTTGCCTAATGGACATTTTGGGAATCCTAATTCAACACGCGGCAAAGGTCTTTGATACTTTACCGCCCGAAACCACGCCGCCGCCACAGCCCAACCAAAAGCAACTGTTTTTGGAAGTATTGCCCCCCGAATTTTCGCGGTAGGACTACCTGACCACCGCCAAGCGTTTGGAAATCCCTGACAAAACCGCCGAAAGATACATTGCCAAGTTCACGCAAAGCGAGCTGATAAATCATTTTGCGCACGATAAATACAGAAAAACATAAGGGGGAAGGCAGAATAACGCTGCCTTTTCTTGTTGTTGATAATTTCTTTTCGTCTTTTGATTGTTAATTCATAGAAAAGTTGTACTTTTGCCAAAATTTTCAAGACATAAAAGCATTGAAATTTATGAAATTTGTAGAACGAATAGAACAGTTACGCGAGAAACGCCAACTACCGCAACGAAAATTGGCAACTGCTTTGGAAATTGATACGGCTACCTATTGCAAAATAGAGAAAGGCGAGCGGCGTGTCAAAGCCGAACAGGTTGTAATCATTGCCGAATTGTTGAAAACCGACAAGGAAGAACTTCTTGCGCTTTGGCTTGCCGACCAAGTAACCGCAGTAGTGGAAGACGAACATAAGGTTGCAGATAAAGCGTTGAGGATTGCAAAAAAGAAAATATAAATAGAAAATAAAGATATATGCCACATTGTAACAAACAAATGATTTCATTCTTTCTGACAACGCGATGCAATTTGCGTTGCGTGTATTGCTACAACAGCAAGGAAAGAGCGGAACTTGAAGAAAAATCGTTACCGTTGGAAATTGCAAAGGCAGGGATAGACGAATATTTTGCCAACAACAAAAGCCGCCATATCCGTTTTTATGGACCTGGCGAACCTACAATGGAATTTGAATTGATGCAGCAAATTACCGACTATGCCCGGCAAAAAGGCGGTGATGCGGTTACAACCGAACTGCAAACCAATGGCGCATTCAGCCCGAAAGTACGGGAATGGATTTTGGATAACCTGAATATTGTGTGGATATCGTTTGACGGTACGCCCGATATTCAAAACGAGCAACGACCTTTTCCAAACCAAAAACCGTCCGCCCCGACTATCGAAGACAATATAAAATGGCTGTATGCCAACAAAGGCGAGCGTAATTTAATGGTGGGCGCGAGGGTAACGATGACTGATTTGAATGTAAATCACCAAAAAGAGATGGTTGATTATTTCAGTAGTTTGAGCATACAATATATTTGGACAGACCCGATTTTTCCCGAAGTAAAGAAACGCCCTGTGTGCGAAGACAAGGACAGAGAGGAAATGTATCATATTGATTTGGAAGTTTATGTGAAAAATTTCATTGAGGCGCACCGATACGCCAAACAAAAAGGCGTGTTTTACGGCAGTTTTCTAACTTGCAATTTTGACGGCGAAGCAAAAATAAATTGCCGTGCCTGTACGCCTGTTCCGCATTTAACGACAGATGGTTATGTTTCGGCTTGCGATATGGCATTAGACGGCGAAAATGCTTATCATATGAATTGTTTTATTTATGGCAAATGGGACAGACAAAATAAAAAGTTCACTTATTTTGAAGATAAAATCAAAACACTGCAAAATAGGAATGTAGATAATTTGCCGCATTGCAAAAATTGTATAGCGAAACTGCATTGTGCAGGTCATTGTCTTGGCGAAGTGCAAAATGCAACAGGTAATATAAACGGACAAATTCCGCCTATTTGTAATGCAGTAAGAACTTTATATAAAGAACTTGGTGCGTGTGAAAAGTATGAATATATGCACCCTTAAAAATTTATAAATATGGCAAAATCAAATTTTAAACATTGGGATAAGTTAATAACAGGTTTCCTCACCATATCTACAGCATTTATCTGTGTTATTAGTTATATTGCTAATTGGTATGATT